>QNBS01000353.1 GCA_003644175.1 Planctomycetota bacterium
CTTGTGATTCCGAGTAGTGCTGCTGCTCGTGTTTTTTGCCATCCTGCTTCGGCCAGGGCCTTTGCGACGAGTTCCTTTTCGGCTTTTTCGAGCGAGAAGTCCTTGAGCGCGGCGACGCCGCCCGTGGAATAGGACGATTCGGAATCATCGGGATTAATGATGAGATTGCTGAGGCCGATCTTGTCGCCGGCTTCGAGGAGGATTGCCCGGTCGATGACATTCTTAAGCTCGCGGACATTTCCCGGCCAGTGGTGCTTCTTGATATGTTCGGCGGCCAATTTGGTGAGGCCCTTTATCCTGCCTTTCTTTTCGGGGCATATGTCGGAGTTGCTGATGAAATACTCGGCTAACAGGGCAATGTCGTCGCGGCGTGATTTGTGCCTGAGCGGGGTGAGATAAATCGGGCATATCGAGAGGCGGTAATAAAGGTCGCTTCTGAATCTTCCCTTTTCGACCTCTTCGAGAAGATTACGGTTGCTCGAGACGATAATGGTGGCTTTGCAGGTGATGTCTTTAAGGCCGCCGACTTTTCGAAACGTTTTTTCCTGAAGGACCCGGAGGAGTTTGGCCTGGAGCTCCAGGGGCATTTCACTGATCTCGTCGAGCAGGATGCTGCCGTTTTGAGCAAGTTCGAGCAGCCCTGTTTTTTCACGGTCTGCACTTGTAAAGGATCCTTTGACATGGCCGAAGAGTTCGCTTTCGAGCAGGTTGGCCGTCAACGCCGCACAGTTAATTGCGACGAATTTACTGTCGCTGCCGTGTCGAATGATGTGAAGGGCTCGCGCGGCGAGTTCCTTTCCGGTTCCGGTCTCGCCGACGATGAGCACGGGATTGCATGAACTATTGGCGACGAGGCTTGTCATACGCAGCGTCTTTGCAGTCGCTTCGCTTCTGCCGACGATCGAGACACAGGAGGGGCACTCGTCGGAGAAGAACACTTCTTCATTGGCGCGATTGCCGGCGCATTTGGCGATCCTGTCGATGACCTGGGGCAATCGGGCGAGATCGGTTTTTCCCTTAATATAGTCGAACGCTCCGAGGCCGAGAATCATCTCGGCATGCGGCGAGTCTTCGGCGTGGTCGACAACGACGACGGGCGTGTCAATGGATTTTTCTTCGATACCCCTGAGAAAAGAACAAATATGTTCGTGGGGCGTCTGTGTGTCCAGGAGGATCAGATGCGGCTGGACCGAATCGACGAGATGCCAGACGTCATTCATATCATCGGCGGCAAAGAGTTGCCTGGTAAAGGTTCTTGCGAGTTCGTGTGTTTCGGTGTCCTTGCTGACTACCAGAATCTTGTCCAACGCCATATTCAGTTTCCCAGTGAACGAATCATAGATGCTTTCCGATCTCGTGATTAAAAAGCTACAGGGGATATGGTCGGCAGGAAGCGGGCGGAAACTTTAATGTTTTTTATGGGACTTGCCAATAAAATCGCCATTGAAATGGTGTCAGGGGCGGTTTTTTCGGCAGGTTGATGGATGGAGGTTTGATTGAGAATGGTGGGGGCTGTTGTTTTCGGACGTTCGAGCCGGTGGCGTATCAGGCGAGCAATGTACCGAGCATTGCGTGTGGACATGCGTTGTGAGTTGTTTGATTTTTATACAAGTCATCCGGCGGTATCGCGTATTCGTGCTCAAAACGGCGGATTTGCGTTATTAAATTCCGTGGGCACGGGATTTGCATTAGGTTGAATGGATCGGCAGGCCGAGCAGTTGCTGCGCCGGCAGGCCGGTGAGTTTTGATTTGACGGTGTGCACATGCGGGATACGGGAAACATGGACAAGAGCGCCAAAGAATTGGTTTGCGACAGTGGGTGGGGTCAGGACTATGAAGTAGTCAAGGAGATGGGTGATTGTCATGCGGCGGTAGGCCAATACGATCATGCACGAGCATGCTATGGCCGGGCGGCGTCTCTTGGTCCGGACGAGGCCGGGCCGTACGTGGGCAGCGGCGTGGTCGAGTTGCAGAATGGAAACCTCGCCGAGGCCGAGACCGCCTTTCGTGTGGCGTGTCGACTGGATCCGGGTTGCAGCAAGGCGTATTGCGGGCTGGCGATGATAAGTCAGCAGCGAGACGATCCTGCGGCGGCGTCCGATCTCTATCTCAAGAGCCTCGATCTTGACAAAGATAATCTGACGGCCCTGTTGGGGTTGTTCCAGTTGTCGTGCCGGACCGGTACGTTTTCAAAACTGATTCACCATCTCGAGGTTTATCTCGATATGCATCCGGGTGATATTTCGGTCATGTTCTGCCTGGCGACATTGCATCTCAAGGACGGCAGGTGGGACAAGGCGAAAGAGCTTCTGGGCAACATCGTGATCCTGGACGGACAGAATGCCGATGCCGCCAATCTTTTGGAAGAAGTCGAACACATATTATCGCAGCAGAAAAATAAGGAGATTCGCGTATGACCGAAGCATCGAACACGCAAACAGAAACCGACACCCTTGCCGAAAACAGTGATCGCCTGATGGTGGAGCAGTTGGAGAATACCCTGGCGGAGCATCTGGAAAAACTCCGCGATTACGATATTGACGGGGCAATGCCGTTGGCCGAGGAAGCGAGCCGCCTGTCGCAGGCTATCAGCATCGCCGGGATCCTTGACAGGGCCGAGTTCGCCGACGAACGCAAACGAATCGACGAATCGTACGCCGAGATCGGTCTTGTGATTGCGGGAAAGAGACAGGAAGTGTCCGACAAACTCGAGGAGATTCGCGAAGGTATCGAGACGCTGAGCGCAAGTATCGACAATCAGGGTTGATCTCCCACATTGAGGACTGGCGTTATCTCATTGTGCTCATGATCTTTTCGATTGTTGTTGTTGCGCCGGCGGTGTATTCGTCGGATGCTCCGTAGTAGATGGTTACCCTGCCTTTGGCGTCTGCCGTTGCGCCGCATGAGAAGACTACGTTTCCGTAGAAGCCGTGCGTTTCGTATTCGGCTTCGGGCTGCATCAAGGGCACGTTTGCGCGGGCGATGACCCTGGTCGGGTCGTTTAGATCGAGCAGCGCCGCGGCCAACGAATAGCGATCGTTGGCGTCGGCGCC
>QNBS01000354.1 GCA_003644175.1 Planctomycetota bacterium
GGTTGCGCTGGAGTTGATTTTGCTTGCCGAGAAGATGGTTCGGGCAGGCGCCGCGGCGATTCTGCTGGAGGGTGTGGCGCGACACGTCGCCGGGATAATCACGCAGCGCCTCGACGTGCCCGTCATAAGTTGCGGCGCCGGGGCCGATTGCGACGGACAGATACTTATTATCAGCGATATCCTGGGCCTGAATTTCGGACCGATACCCAAATTCTCAAAGAATTATGCCGATCTTTCCCCGGCTGTCACCGATGCGGTCCGGACATACGCCGCACAAATCCGGGACGGAATTTTCCCCGATGATGACCACAGCTACCACATGAAGCCCGGCCACCTCGAAAAACTGCAGCAGATGCTGAAGACCCTGACAGGCGAATAAGAAATTGTTTTATATTTGTCTGTATAGGTCGTTTTACTAACAAATCGCTGTTATATCTACCTTGCCGCCCCCCCCCAATGAGCGACCCGGGCGCCGAACGCCGACTGGTTATTGCCCGTATTTTTGGGTGGTCATCGCTTCTTGTTCCGGATAGAATAGTCGCCACGGGTGTGGGGCGGACCCCACCGAAATCGCTGGTATCGGCGCCCCGGTGCGTCCGGAGCGTCCGGGCGAATCAGACAGCCGGCAAGAGTCGGAGAGTTTTATGCCCGATTCACAGACAAACTCGGTTGCGGTTGGCGGAAACTCGAAAGAGGCGGTCAGACCCGTTGTGCTTGTCGACAGGCGCAGCCTGAGAGATTATGCGGCGAGCCTGACACACTTTCTTGTCGCCCTTGCAGACACCCCGCACCCGGCGGCGTTTGTCTATCCGCCGGATGTTGGAACAGCTTCGGTGCCTTGTCCGGCGGTTGAGTTCATAGGCTATCCCATGATACGTGCGCCTTTGTTCTGGCGACAGAACAGAATGGTCCTGCTCGAACGACTTGAGAAATTCAAGCCGACGGTGCTGCATTGTTTTGGCAGCGGAAAGATACATCTGACCCGCTATCTGTCCGGGCAACTTGACATCCCCTATGTCGTTACGTTCAACCGCACGGGTCGAAGGCTCTTCAAACCCCTGATAAGGCCGAGCCACTGCATGGCTCTGATTGCTTCTTCGAAGGCGATAGCAAGATACCTCGCCAAGGCATATCCGCGCTACGGCCTGCGGATCCGCCACATTAATCTCGGCACTTTTGTCGCCGATCGTTGCGCCTGTTTCGCCAGGCGCAACGGCATTGCCAGCGTGATCGTCGCCCAGCATCTTGACCGCGCCGCGGAGTTTGAGCCGCTGCTCAGGGCCGTGCGGCATCTGATCCTTGACGGCTATGAATTTGTCTTTGCCATCATCGGTTCCGGCCGCGCCGAAGGCAAGATTCACGAAATGATCCGTTCGCTCGGTTTGGCGCAGATTGTTTCTCTCGTGCCCGATATGCAGCCTTTGCGTTCGGTCTTTGCCGGCGCCGACGTGTTCATTCAGCCCACATGCCGCGCCGAATTCAACTCACGTCTGTTGGAGGCCATGAGCGTCGGTATGAGCGTCGCGGCCAGTGAGGATTGTCTGGACGATATGCTCATAGAGGACCAGACGGCGGTTTTCTTCGGCAGTCGCGACGAACTGAGTATCTACGATTGCCTCGGCATGCTGCTGGCGGACCGGCGACTGGCAAAACAGATAGCCGCCGGCGGCCGGAAATACCTTCAAAGACATCATACCGTAAGCCGAATGACCAGCGCTCTGATCCAGACGTACCTGTCGGCGCAGAAAAAATACAAGCACGCCGCACCTTCGTAAAGTCAGTATAGGACACGACAGGCTATCTGAACAGGCCGTAGTCGGAAAGTATTTCTTCCAGTCTGTCCTTCTTGCTTTCGGCCAGAGGCGTCAGCGGCAGACGCAGTTCTTCACGTATCATTTTCAGCATCGCCATCGCCGCCTTGATCGGTATGGGATTAGTCGCCATCGAAAGCAGGCTTTTGGAAAGGGCAAACAGCTTTCGATGCCACTTCCTTGCAGACACCAGATCCCCCTCCAGGATAAGGTCCGTCATCGCCTTGACGTCGGCCGGTACGATATTGGCTACGACGCTTATCACCCCTTTGCCGCCGACCGAGGCGATCGGCAGCGTCAGTGAATCATCGCCTGAGAGAATCATAATGTCGCATCGCATGGCGATTTCACTGGCCATGTCCAGGCTGCCGGTCGCCTCCTTAACGGCGACGATATTCTCAATCTCGGACAATCCGGCAATCGTCTCGGCTGTCATGCCCTTGCCGCCGCACCGCCCCGGAATATTATACAGCACTATGGGGATATTGACTTCCTCGGCAATCGCCCTGAAGTGCTCGTAGAAGCCGGCCTGCATGGGCTTGTTGTAATAGGGCGCCACCTGCAGCGAGCCGTCGGCGCCTATCTTGCGTGCAAACTCCGTAAGCTCAATCGCCTCGGCCGTGCTGTTGGAGCCGGTGCCGGCAATAACCGGAACGGCGCCTGCGACCGTCTTAACGATATGCTCGATCACTTTTTTGTGTTCTTCATGGCTCAGCGTCGGCGATTCGCCCGTCGTTCCGACCGGCACGATGGCGTCGGTGCCGCTTTCGAGGTGAAAGTCCAGCAATTCATCCAACGTCTTGTAATCCACCTCGCCTTTATGGAAAGGCGTTACCAATGCAACCATCGATCCGCTAAACATGATAACCTCCCGGTCAACCGGCATAAGTCTGTTACTATTCGCCGAACATCTCGATCAGTCCGATCATCTCTTCGGTCGCTTCCCTCATTCCGACCAGGACCGCCCGCGCGACAATGCTGTGGCCGATATTGAACTCGCACAATCCCGCGATTGCCGCCACCGGTGCGATGTTGCGATAGGTCAGGCCGTGACCTGCGTGAACGATCAGACCCGCCGCCGTCGCAATATCCCGTCCGTCCCGAATCGCGTCAAGAGTCCTCTCGATTGCACGGTCGGTTCGGGCGTTGGCGTATGCGCCAGTGTGCAGCTCGACGGCGTCGCAGCCGGTCTCGGCCGAGGCAAGAATATGCTCCTGGTCGGGGGTAATAAAGGAAC
>QNBS01000355.1 GCA_003644175.1 Planctomycetota bacterium
CCATTTGGCACTCGTCAATCGAGGCCGGCTCGGGCAAATAGATGTCTTTTTCCACCGCACAACACTCGCACATCAAAACTTCTCCTGTTTATATAACGATAACGATAACGATCCGGGAGCGGGTTAAGGTCCGCTCTATTTACTTGAAACTGATGCGACCTCTTCGGCTAACGTATTATAGATCGCCACCGGATTGGCGATGTCCGGGATGCACGCGGTGATGCATCGCCCGCAGCCCACACAGGCGATCTGCCCGCCGATCTTCGAGGGGACATATTTGCCCTTGCGGTACAGTCGATGACGGAAGCGGTCGGCTCGCGCCTTTCGGAAATTGTGGTCGCCGGCCACGGTCGCAAAATTCGTCAGCAGACAGCCGTCCCACGCACGCCGTCGCCGTCCGCCCGACAGGTCCCATTCGACATCGTCCTGCACGTCGAAACAGTAGCAGGTCGGACATGTTGTGTTGCATGAGCCGCAGGAAAAGCAGACCTGCGCCTTTTCTTCCCATACCGGATGGTCGTATGACTTTTCCAGCAACTCCGGCAGATCCGATGGTTTGCACGCCAGCGGATGTTTGTTGAGTTCGACGGCGTTTTTGTCCCAGACGGCCTGCCGTGCGGCAAGGTCGTCGGGCGATGCTTGCGCGATACCGGCAACGCCCTGCAAGAGGGCTTTGCCCTTCTCCGTCGCGGCATCGACGACATAGGCGTCTCCGATGTCGGTCAGGAGAATATCGTAACCGTCCTTCACTGTCGCCGTGCCCATCGACGAGGCAAAGACATTCTGCGAAGGGGTAACGACGTCACAGGCGATGATAGTCGTATTATTGCGTCGTTTCATGTAGTGGTTGTCGTATTCGTCCTGCGAAAACAGCATATCCATCTGGCTGATCGCCACTACATCATAGGGGTGCGCGCCCAGCAGGATCATTTGCCTGTCGTCGAACTGCGATTTGTATTGGCATGGCAATTCGTAAGTCAGCAGGGTCTCGGTCTGCGGCAGGAGGTATTTCTTTGGCGGCAGGATCGTGACGTCGTAGTCCAGCCTCAGATCGTCGGCTGAGGTCAGCGGTCCGAACGCAAACCTCTCTCCTTTGGTCTGGACGCCCACCACCGTCTGCTCCGATTCGATAAGACCGGACACAAAGCTCTTGAAATCCTCTTTGCTCAACTTGCTCACATTCATTGTTTCTGTTTCCTCATCTCATACAGACAAATACCGGCTGTTGTTCTCCATCGACACCACCGTATAAGGCTAAAATCGGCTGCTTTGACCCGGAAGTTTACGCTTAAATAACGGTTGTCCAAACCGATAATTGCCACCCCTTTTCACCCCGCATCAAGCTGCAACAGCGATTATTATCGCCCCCCTGGGCGTACAGACCAGGTCGCCGGCAACAAATATCAATATCGGACAATCCGGCCGCCGCTTATCGGTCGTAACATTAGGCTAATCGCCGTCGCCGAATATGTCAATAGCTGTACGCCTAAATTGCGTTGCAGAATACGCCTCTTTTGTAACAGTATCTGGCTTGGCCGGATGAGATGCAGTGAGTGCAAGCGAATGTGCAAGAGAGACCTTGCGCCATTATATCCCACTATTCCTATTATTCCGCTCTGATTGTCTCTTGCATTCGTCGCACCTGGCGTCAGGCGGGTTCAATCAAGCCGGCCGCTCTGTCGGCTTAGAATCCTTTTACTGTCATGTCGATGGAATACAACGACTTTCGAGCGGTGATGAAGAGGGTTTGTTTGTTCGGGCCGCCGAAGGTTACGTTTGCGGGTCGCTCGGGGACCGCTATGGTTGCGATCTTTTTGCCGGCGCAGGAGTAGACCTTTACGGCATCGTTTGTGAGGTAGATGTTGCCCTGGTTGTCGATGGTCATTCCGTCGGAGCCTTCCTCGGCGAAGAGTTTTTTGTCGGACAAAGTGGCGTCTTTGTTGATTTTGTAGACCCATGTTTTGCCGTCGCCGTGGTCTGCGACGTAGAGTTTCTTGCCGCATTTTCCGATTATGCCGTTGGGTCTGACCATGTCGTCGATGACGCGGATGACCTTCCTGCGGTCCGGGGTGATGTAGTAAACATGCTCTCCATCCTGGGCCATGTCGTCTCTGTTTCGGCCGTAGCGTGGGTCGGTGAAGTAGATGCCTCCTTTGGGATCGATCCAGAGGTCGTTGGGGCTGTTGAATTTCCTGCCGTTGTACTTGTCGGCTATAGCGGCTTTTCCGGCGGAGCAAAAGAAATACACTTTGCGGTCGCCGCCTGCACAGGCGAAAAGGACGCCTTTTTTGTCGAAGTAGAGGCCGTTTGCGCCGCCGGTATTCTCGCGGAACAGAGTAAGCTCACCTTCGGTGGACCATTTGTGCACTTTGTTGTTCGGGATGTCGCTAAAGAACACGTTGCCCTCGGCGTCGGCGGCGGGACCTTCGGTGAAGCTGAAACCGTCGGCGACTTTTTTGACTTCGGCGCCTTCGGCTACGACGGGCGCTTTTGCCTTCTTAGCCGTCGGGGCCGGGGGCCTTTTTTTTGAGGCGACGGTTGTCAGCACTCCGCCCGCCATCTGTTCGATAGCGGCCTTGATCTCGGCGAGGTGTTTTTTGGGGATTACGATGTCTTTGTGGATGCTTCCTCGGCGGATTCGGCCGGAAAAGGCGATGTTGCTTTCGGTCGGCACATCGATTTCGGGCATTGCGCCGGCCTCAGGCCCCATCGTTTTTGCCATGCCGATTCCCATCTTGATCATGCGAACATAGTTTATCGTGCCGACGAAATCGGCCCTTTTCGCGGCGGGGAGCATTGCGAGGGCGGCTTTGGTTTCTTTGCCGATCTTTTTTCCGCCGCCGGCTTTTACCTCGTCGATCAATTTCCGTATTTCGGCGTCGACATCCGGGCTGACAGCGATAATCGCCAGGCCGTCGACAATTGCCCACCTGTAATCGAAGCCCTCTCCGTACATTGTCTCGATAGCCTTCGCCATCTCCGAATCGGTTTCGGTCGATTTGAATTGCAGCTTTGCCGAGTCGATTGAAACGCCCTTGTATTC
>QNBS01000356.1 GCA_003644175.1 Planctomycetota bacterium
CTTCAGGAGTTTCCAGGTGTCGCTTAGACGCCAGGAGGACCAGCGGCTCGTCAGCGTATTGGTCGATGTCGGAAGTTTGTTCACCACGGTCATCATCGGGCGAGGGCAGGAGATCATTTTCGTCAAGCAAATCCCCATCGCCGGAGAACGGCTCAACGCCGAAGTCGCTTCCAGACTCGAAGTTACAGTGGACGAAGCCAAACTTCTCAGAGCCAAACTCAAAAACGACACCGACGGCGCCATGGCGCCGGCTACAAGGCAGGCGGTCATTGACGCCATGAGCCGGACAATAGAAGAACTTGCAAAGGAGATTTCACTTTGCTTCAGATATTACGCCGTCACTTTCAGAGGGCAGCGGCCCACGGAGGTCTTTTTTGCCGGCGGCGAAGCGGATGAAACAACACTGCTGAGGGCGCTCAAGAGACATCTGGGCGTTTCAATAACGATTGCCCGGCCTTTGAGGGGTTTTGATTTGAGCCAGGCCGATTTTGAGAGACGGCACGACGCCGAGATGTCCAAATGGACGGTGGCGGTCGGATTGGGAATGAAAGGAATGGACCTGTCTACGTGCGAGAGCGAATGTTATGAAAGAAATTGATTTCATTCCGGAGTGGTACAGGACCGGTCGAAAACGAATGGTCGGTTATCACAGGCAGTACGTGTTGATAGCTTTCCTGTTTGTCGCGCTGCTGGCCTGGAGTCATGCCGCAGGCTCATTTGTCTCCAGGGCAAAGGCCGGGGTCGACCAAACACAGGGTCTACTGAAGATCGAAGAGCCGCTTTCGCAGGCGTATAACGAAATAAAGGCCGGTGTCGCCGACTTGCAGACCAACGCCGGCGTCCTCGAAAGGGTCCGGCCTCGCGTCGATGTGTCTTGTGTAATCGCCGAGTTGAGCCATCTCATAAGCGGTCGGATTGTGCTCGGCAGGATCGATGTCAGCAGCGAGGCTTTACAGTTCGCACCGACTGCGGAAAAGAAACATGTCGTTACAATAGCCGCTCAAAGCAATCAGACCTCGTCGGCGCTTCCACAGAAAAGCATACGAAGCAAAGTCGCCATAACCGGCATAGCCGCAGAAGCATCGGACGTGGCGTCTTTAATATCGAAACTGGAAGAGTCATCCTGGTTTTGCCGCATTATCCCGGGTTACTCGAGAAGCAAAAAAATCAAGGATGTGGCGGTTACGGAATTTGAGATCGGATGCTACGTCGCCAATTATGTCCAGGACACCGGGGCCGGCCCAAAATGAAACATCCTGAAAAAAAACAAGTTCAGATTATCGGTATCGCCGCGGTCATCATTCTCGGCTTCGGCGTCCTGCGGTTTTATCCTCTTGGCAGGCGGATGGCGAACATAAGGCGCACCCGACGCGAACAAGGCGCTGCTGTGGCGCAAGTGAGGCAATACACCATGGGCATCCCCGCGCTTCGCAGGCAGGCCGACGACCTCCGCGCCAAACTCGCCGACTACGATCTGAGGATACCTCCTGATCGTCGATTCGCCGACCTCTGGCGCCGGATGGCCGAGGCCATGAACAGGCACAATCTCCAGGAGCAGGTTGTCCAGCCCGGCGCCGAAACCACAGGTCCAGTCGTCGGCTGTATTCCGATAAAGATACAGTGTTCGGGCACGCTTGAGCAGATATTCGAGTTCCTGAAATCGCTTGCCGATTTCGAACGCCTGATCCGCATAGACCAACTCCAGCTACTGAATGACTCCGATTATTCGGGTCGGATCAAGTTGGACGCAACTGCAAAAGTTTACTACCAGACAGCGGTCGAACCGGACATTCAGGCGGCGGATAATATATGAAACAGAATAAGACACATAGAAACAGCGACGCCGCATTGCTGCAGGGCCTGGGTGTTTCCAAAAGCAAGCTAATCATCGCGGTCGTGCTCGTAACGGTCATGGCCTTCATGTGGCTGCGACTGCTGATTTTCAATAAATCGCCCGGCGCCGCCGCAGGCGGCGCGCTGTCCGGTTCCGTCGGTGCGCAGGCCGGCAATAACACCACAAAGTCTGCGCCTGAATTGACATATATTGAACTGCCCTTTGTGCCCGGGCGCCACGATGTGCTTGCAAACGACATCTTTCGTTCGGGAACATGGCGGGTAGTCGGCGGCGCGCAAAACACGGCGGGCGAATCCGACGGTTTAGCCTTAACCGCCGCGGATATCCGAAAAATTACCGCCTCCATCACCCTTGACGGCGTCATCGCCGAGCAGGGGACCCGGGCGCCGGAGGCGTTTATCAACGGCAAGCTGGTGTCGGTCGGCTCAAAAGTAGCCGTCGAATACAATAAACGGTCGGTCGAATTAACGGTAACGGAAATTCACAGAAACAAAGTAGTGTTAAGGGTGGGAGAACAAGAAATCAATGTGAAGATGCTCCAGAGCGATCCGTCTGGATAATTGAAAGGAAGGTGCAGTATGGTCAAAAGAAAGAAAAGAGTCGAGAAGTCAAGAGCAGCAAACGGCATGGCGGCATGGTGCCTGGCGCTGGCGGCGCTGGGGGCAATGGCGCTTGCCCAGGTTGAACCGTCCGTCGGGACGTCCGGCGCGCCGCAGCAGGCGCCGGAGGTTGCCGAAAGCACTCAGCCGGGAGTCTCCGCCGCAGAAGATGAACTGGCCGCACAGGCGATACAGTCCCTGAGCTTCAAAGAGGGCACGACAATAAGCGCTGCGCTCAGGTTTCTTCAGGTCAAGTACAAGAAGAACATCATTCCGATATCCCGTATGGACGACCAGATAACCGTAACCGAACTGTTCAATGTTACGTTTAAAGAGGCCCTCCAGGCGATTCTCGGAACGAACAAGTTTGAGGTGCAGGAAAACGGCTCCATCACGGTTTACACCCCCGAAGAGTACGAACAGATGAAGGACGACAAAAGGCGGATGGAAACCAGGGTGTTCACGCTGTACTACATATCCGCCGAAGAAGCCAAGAACCTTATCACGCCTGTTGTCAGCGAGGCCGGAAGTATTGAAGCCACCCAGGCCCCGGA
>QNBS01000357.1 GCA_003644175.1 Planctomycetota bacterium
ATCATTTTTTCGATTTTCTTATGTAATCCCATAACATCCTGCCGCATAATGAGTTATCTCTAAGGAAAGAAAAAAGCTCAGCGACTTTTCTTTCCCAAAAACATGTCAAATCGCAATTTTGCAAAAGTCTTGTAATAAGTTCTCGCGAGCGAAACGGTATATTGTCGTAAAGCGGCTTATCCGCGAATAAGAGCACATTTTTTTAGCAGGGCTGGTATAAAATAACGGCTCTGCGACACAAAATAAAGATTTTTCCGGTGCCTGATTTGCCCCGCCGCTGTTTAGTTTTTATATTTTGATTGGGTGTTAGAGCAGGTATTATAGAGAAAACTTTACGGAATAACATGTCCACTCCTGTCTCTTGTGTGCATGGACGCATACAGAACGGGGCAAGAACTTGCATGAGCAAGTTCGGCGCCCCGTTTTTTTTTTGTGACTTGTCGCACGGGCCCGTCGATATTAGAATAGCCGTCGCGAACATAACTAAAAAAGTCTATGCCGAAGAGCCACAAAGATGCTATTGCCGATCCATACAAGCATACAGCCGCGACGAACACCGTACACGAATTATGCACTGATAATTGTAAATACTATCATATTCATTCTCACGTCTTTTCGGTACATTCAGCCCTGGGTTCATCAGATGTTCATGTTGATGCCCAGGCCTATGACTGATATCTGGCAGTTTGTCACCTACGCATTTTTACACGCCAACCTGATGCACATATTCGGCAACATGTATTTCCTTTACATCTTCGGCAACAACGTCAACGACAAGCTGGGCAACGTCGGTTATCTCTGCCTTTATCTCGGCGGGGCTGTTTTTGCAGGGATAGGCCACACGCTGCTTCACCAAAACCCCGTACTCGGCGCCAGCGGAGCTGTTGCCGCAGTCACAGGCGCCTATCTGGTTTTGTACCCCCGGACGGTCATTACGATCGTTTACTGGTTCATCTTTATCGGGACCATGGAGATCTCGGCGCTGTATTTCATCGCCTTCAAACTCATTGTATGGGACAATATAGTCGAGCCGAGGTTCTCCGCGGCGGCGGTTGCTTATGACGCACATCTTGCCGGCTACGCCTTCGGTATATTGGCGATTATAATGCTGCTGGCGACAAAACTGATCGACAGCAACTATAGCGATCTGTGGTCGATTATTAGGCAGTGGAACCGCCGCCGCAGATTCCGCGACACCGTGGCAGGCGGAAATGACCCCTTCAAAGGCGCCAACATGCGGAAATCCGTCCGGGCAAAAGAAGTCGCCCCCAAAACCACCACAAGCGTTCAAGCCGAAGAAACGACCAGGCTTCGGGCTGAAATAACGGCGCTTATCAACCAGCGAAATCTGGCCGCGGCAGCCGAGCGGTATCTTGAACTTCTCAAACCGGACACGGAGCAGGTTCTGCCTCGCCAGTATCAACTGGATGTCGCCAACCAGCTCATGTCAATGGGCAAATGGGCCGCCTCCGCCCGGGCGTACGAGCTATTTCTTGCTCACTACAGTACTTACGAACATATTGAGCAGGTTCGGCTGATGCTGGGCGTTCTCTGCAGCCGCTATCTGAACAAGCCGGAAAAGGCGGTCGAACTGTTGCGGGCGGCTCAGGAAAAACTGACCGATGCGGGACAGAAAAAGATGTGCAGCGACGAATTAGCAAAATTGCAAAATTGATTCAACATGCCGGCACAAAAGTTGTTGACAAATCCGTTGCGTGCTGATAATGTACGCAATAAAGTGACATGCGGCAAACACCTTTTAGCATGTCCGGAATTAAACGCTCATCGGTGCTTTACAGGTTGGAAAAAGATTTTGTTAGGGAGAACAAAAATGTCTTCTCACTCAAAATTACTTGTCATCGGACTCACTCTTCAGGTTTCCGTCGGTCTGGTCGCCGCGCAGGGTACATCTGTCGGGACCGGTGAAATCACAACAACGGCGCATACGATGCCGTTCATCGCCGAAGTGGTCGGCGCCGATGTCAACGTCCGTTCGGGCGCGGGTACGGCTTACTACGATACCGGCAAGGTCAACGCTCCCGGAAGGGTAACCGTTGTCGGTGAAAAAACCGGATGGTACGAAATCATACCGCCGGTGGGGAGCTTTTCGTGGATTGCGAAAGAATTTGTCGATGTCAACCCGGCCAATCCCAACATCGGCATGGTCAACGACGCAGGCGTGCGCATCTGGGCGGGTTCGGATTATCGCGATCCCATGCGATCCTCGATCATGCAGGTGAAGCTCAATAAGGGTGATATCGTCAAGTTGATAGACGCCGGCTCTAAGGAGAGCGCTTACTACAAGATCGTGCCCCCGCCGGGTGCGCATCTGTGGATCAGCAAGAATTACCTGAAGTATATCGAAACCATACCGAAGCCGAGCCATGATTTTACGATCAAGCCCAGCCCCAGGGCCAAGCCGGAAGTAAAGCCTGAAGTAAAGCCTGAGGTAAAGCCCGATGGGAATGTGAGCCCTGTTGCGCTGCCTGTTGTGCCGCCTGTTGCAGCGCCTGTTGCAGCGCCTGTTGCGGCGCCTGCTGCGGCGCCTGTTGCGGTGCCTGTTGCAGCGCCTGTTGCGGCGCCGAGGGTTGATCCGAAGGTCGAGATTAATGTGGTTGAACCGACAGTCGCCAAGCCGCCGGTCGGCGATCGGCCTGCGGCGAGCGCAACCGTCGCGAAGGCCGGCTCCGTCCAAAAGCGGCGTGTCGATGAATGTTATGATCTTGCCAGGCAGATTGCCGAAGAGCTCAAGAAGCCGCTGGAGGCCCAGGACTATGACGAATATAAGAGGGCGTTAACGGTTATTCTCAATGATCCCCAGGCCGGCAAAGCGGCGCCTTACGCCAAGTATCAGCTCGGCCAGATCGAACGTTTTGAACTGGCGCGACAAGCCGATCAGGACGTTAAGAAACAGGATTCGGCACTTGCCAGGCTTCGACAGGAAATCAAAGAGAAGTACGCCGCCCGGCTCGCCCAGATTCCCAATCCGGGCAAGTATATCAT
>QNBS01000358.1 GCA_003644175.1 Planctomycetota bacterium
CAACCGCAATCGCAACTTCATGCTGACCTGGTCTGCGAGTCCGCCTCATGCACTGTGGATAGCGCCGGATCCCTGGTACAGCATGTACGACCCGGCCGAAGTGCCGGCGCCGAAGACGCTGGCCGATCCGGCGCCGCAGGCGTACGCTAAGTCGGGCCCGGCGAAGAAAGGCAAGTACCTGGGCGAGAAGGGCTTTCGCGAGATGATCCGCTGCTACTATGCGCAGGTGTCGATGATCGACGCCTATATAGGGCGACTGCTGGACGCTCTGGACGAGACCGGACTCAGTGAAAATACGCTGGTCATATATCTGAGCGACCACGGCGACATGCAGGGCTCGCACGGCGGTATGTTAGGTAAATCGGTGCCGGCGTTCTACGAGGAGATCGTGCGCGTGCCTATGATAATGCGGCTGCCCGGCGTGATAGAGGCGGGCAAGGTGGTCAATGCGCATGCAAATTCGGTCGATCTGCTGCCGACAAGCGCGAGGAACTCTTTGACCTGGCCGGTGATCCGTCCGAAAGGATCAACCTGGCGGGCGATCCGAAGTACGCCAAACAGAAAGCAAACATGCGCAAAGTCCTGAGGCGACACTTGAAAGAGACGGGGGATTCGGCGATGTCTATGTGAGTTTTTCGCCTTCGAGTTTTGCTACTATTGCCGTTCCGCATGAGTCTCCCCATACGTTTACGGCGGTTCTGCACATGTCGAGCAGTCTGTCGACGGCCCATATCATGGCAAGGCCTTCCAGTGGCAGGTCGACGGCGTTTAGCACGATCATCATTGTGAAGAGTCCGGCGCTTGGTATCGCCGCTGCGCCTATGGAGGCCAGAGTGGCTGTGAGCATGATCACTATCTGCTGGACGAGTGTCATTTCGATTCCGTAGGCCTGTGCTATGAACATTGCGGCGACGGCTTCATAGAGGGCTGTGCCGTCCATGTTTACGGTGGCGCCCAGGGGGATCACAAAGCTGGTTATCTTGTTGGAAACGCCTGCGTTTTCTTCGAGGCAGTCCATGGTGATCGGCAGTGTTGCTGCACTGCTTGCGGTGCTGAATGCCGTTGCGACTGCGCTGAATACGTGGCGAAAGAATCGCAGGGGCCAATAGCGTGCAAAAACAAGCAGGAGTATCGGCAGGGTGATGCATGCATGAATGCCGAGGCCCAGGCCGACTGTGGCCATGTATTTGGCGAGGTCTTTGATGACGTCGATCCCCAGGGTCCCGACGATGTAGGCCATGAGCGCACAGACTCCGAACGGCGCAAGGTGCATAATCCAGCCGGTGATTTTGAGCATTACGGAATTGAGGGCGTCGAACAGTTCTATTAACGGGCGCGCCTTTTGGCCGACTGTGCTCAGAGCGACACCAAGTAAGAGTGAAAAGAATATAACCGAAAGGAACTTCGACTGCGCCATCGCCCCGACGATATTTTCCGGTACGATATCGGTGATAATCGATCCGGCGGTGGGCGGTTGGCGAGTCGATTCCTGCGCCTCGGCCTGAGACGCCGGCATTTCAACGCCTGCGCCCGGGGCGATTACATTGACCAGCACCAGTCCGACGGCTACCGCCAAAAGCGTCGTCGCCAGGTAATAAGCAAACGTGCGAAGCCCGATCCTGCCGAGACTGCGAACATTGCCGATACTGACGACGCCTGTGACCATCGAGGCCATGATCAGGGGCACGATGATCATCTTGAGCAGGCGGATAAAGAGATCGCCGATGAGCTTGACGCCGGCGGCATATTTACAGACGACATCGGCGCGTGCGAGTCGCTCGCCGGCGACATGGGCACGTTCAATGTGCCCGTTAAGCACGACACCGACAACAACGCCGACAAGAATAGCAATCAAAATCTGCGTGTGAATTTTAAGCTTCAACTTCAACTCCGTCTCTTTGGTCTCCTGCGATCATTTTTGGTGCATTGCACCGCTGAGCGTTGCTTCCCATCAGCCCCCATGTGTTCGATATCCGGCCAAACATAACGACTTCTTTCTTCGCCAATGGCGAATTAAATGCCCCCCCCGCCCTGACACTGACAATAGGCTATCACCAATATCCGACACCGGCAAGAATAAAACAAAAAACTCCTTTTCCATGTATATCAGGGGCGAATAATCTCAGGGCCGGGCTTTTGGCGGTCTGATAATGGCGTGGCGAAAGGGGCCAAATCATCTTTTCGGCGAAAATGGGGCGGGTGGGTTGCGTTTTATAGTGAAAAATTAACTTGCAAGTTAGCGCCGGCGGTGTATAATTGTAGTTACGGCGCAAGGTGTGTAGTCTGCGCTTGCGGCGGTCGATTTGCGCTGATGGGGCAAAGCGGCGCCGCCGGACCAAACTTAACCGTTTTTGTTGGTGTTTTTGGAAGACGTTATCATGGCTGGAAGTTATTACAGCTTGCAGGAAGTCGTCGAGAAGTTCGGCAAGAGCGAGAGCGAAATCAAAGAGATGGTCAGAGCCGGCAAGTTACACGAATTCCGCGACGGCGCCCAGGTGGTTTTCAAGGTCGATGAAGTGGACGCTATTGTCGCCGAAAGGGCGGACCTGGATATAACAGGCTCTGAGATTGAACTGGTGCTGGACGAGACCGGCGAGGTTTCGCTCGATAGCGCCGGCGGCGATGATGCTGCGGCGGACGATGCTCCGGCGGTAGTTGGAGGCATCAGCGGCGGATTCGGCCTGAGCAGTATGGGCGACCTTACCAACGCAGACACAAATGTCGAAACGACCGGCATCAATGTATTGGGCGGAACCGACGACGAATTCACACTCACCGAAGACACAAAGGCCGAGACCCGCACGTTGGGCGACGAAAGCGACGACGAGTTGGGCGACCTCGGCAACCTCGATGCCGATTCGAATCTCGATAGTGTCGGCAGCGGTTCGGGTCTGCTGGACCTTTCGCTGCAGGCCGACGATACCTCGTTAGGCGCGGTGCTTGACGATATACTTCCGGCCGCCATCGACGGCGAACCGGAAGGG
>QNBS01000359.1 GCA_003644175.1 Planctomycetota bacterium
CAACATCCAGAAAGCAAAAGAAGCAGCCGCAAAAGACAGCCTAAGAATCCTAAGAACCGCAATAGAAGCCTACGCCGCAAAAAACAACGGCATCCCACCGGGATACCCCAACAATGACACTTCGCTGTCGCCTTCAGTTATGGCATTTACATTGCAATTGACTACTGGTAATGCGTATCTGCAAAAAATGCCCAAAAACACTTTCAACGGCATGACCGGCCTTCGTATCTTCATCGACGCCGCACCATTCCCCACGGAAGCGGACGGAGCCTCAGGCTGGATGTATAAGCCTGCAACTAAGGAAATAAGGCTCAACTGGACGGGAACAGACTCCGAGGGCATAGACTATTTCGAATATTAGGCTTGCCACATCTCAGGTCTTTTTGATATACTCCCGTCTCAAAACAAGCAAGGGAATTGAAAATGAATAAACCACGAGGCTTCCTGTCTATTTTAATACCAAGCGCCACTGTATTCTTCTCAAGTGCCTGCATCATGATTATCGAGCTTGTCGCCGGCCGTCTTATGGCCAGGTATCTCGGGGCATCGTTGTACACATGGACCTCGGTAATAGGTGTGGTTCTTGCCGGCATAACAATTGGTAATTATATCGGAGGGCGGATAGCAGACAGATTCAGCCCCAGAAAAACTCTGAGCGTCTTGTTTGCCGCCGCTTCGGTGGCATGCGTTATAATTGTAATTCTCAATAATCTTGTCGGAAAGTGGGGTTTCGTCTGGCATTTCAGTTGGCCACTTCACGTCTTTACGCATGTTACTCTGGTATTTCTCCTGCCGTCGGTGTGCCTGGGAACCATAAGCCCGGTCGTAGCCAAAATGGCGCTGGATCAGGGGCTTTCCACAGGAAGGACCGTTGGAGATATTTATGCATGGGGCGCCGCCGGCAGCATTGCAGGGACATTTCTGGCGGGTTTCTATCTGATTGCCAAAATGGGAACGATCTCTATCGTCTGGTCGGTTGCCGCCGCACTGCTGTTGATGGCGATACTCTACTGGGCCAAGCTCTGGGTGCTTTATATATGGGCGGCGATTCTCATCGCCCTGGTGACGATGGGCATGGCGCCAGGTGAATGGGCTCGCCAAAACGGTCCAAAACTCGCTCTCAGAGAAAAACATGACCCGACCATCCTGTATGAAGATGAAACACAGTATTGCTACATAGTTGTAAAAAAATCCCCAGACAATCCAAACGCGATTATCTTCTGTCAGGACAAACTTCAGCATAGCAAAATCCTGATCGACAACATCACAAACTTGCAATACTTTTACACACATGTTTATGCTGCTATTACCGAGGGACTAAAAAGGAACAAGGCGAATATCTCTACCATGTCAATCGGTGGAGGGGGCTATGTATTTCCAAGATACGTTGAAAAACTGTGGCCTGATGGCCGGATAGATGTTATTGAGATAGACCCCGGTGTTACAGAAGCTGCTATGGCTTCTTTTGGCCTGCCGCGGGACACGAAAATAAAAACTATATCGATGGATGCCCGAAATTCTGTTGACGGTCTGCTGGAGAAAAAAAAAACCGGGCAGGAAATACCTCTGTATGATTTTATTTATGAAGATGCTTTCAATGATTACTCCGTGCCTTACCAGTTAGTAACTAAAGAGTTCAACGAAAAAATCTCTAAGATACTTACTGATGACGGAGTCTATCTGCTAAATCTCATTGACATTTATGATTCCGGCCTTTTTCTCGGGAGCACTGTAAATACACTTGAAAAGACATTCCCCCATGTTTATGTGTTGTCTGAGGAGGCATCGAGAAG
The DNA here is from genome assembly GCA_003644175.1 of Planctomycetota bacterium. Classification (GTDB taxonomy): domain Bacteria; phylum Planctomycetota; class Phycisphaerae; order Sedimentisphaerales; family Anaerohalosphaeraceae; genus B28-G16. Next base: position 1,794 of record QNBS01000359.1, read on the forward strand.
CATTCGGAACACCTTTGTCGTCGTTGCCTCGAAAAAAAGTATAGATGTACACAGAATAATGGACAGTTACCATAAAGGTGCTGACATCTGGCATCTAACTGCCGGCCAGATCTCCGATATAAAAGCGAAATCAAAAGGCATGGTTTTTACCGATGATTATGTACCTGTCGAAAATATGTTGGCGCCGGTCGTGCTTCGAAGTGCGGCAGATTTGAGGATTGTAGAATATAAAAATGAAGCAAGAAAGCTAAAGCACGCCGGACAATTGAATAAATGCATCGCCAAATACAGGAAACTTATTAAGCTTGATCCGGGAATATCGATTCTTGCTTACAATGAAATCGCCATGATGATGGTTCAGCAAGGTAAGTTAAAAGAAGCCCGCATAGAATTTATAAATGCTATCGAATACAATAACCAATCTGAGACGAGAATTAATGTTGCAGGCGTTCATCTTAATTTAGCTTTTGTACTCAGAGATTTAAAGTATCGCCAAGAGGCAAAAAAACATTTTGATAAAGCAGTAGAAGCTTTCAAAGAACAACTAAGTAAAGAGCCTGATTCGCTTAAGACAACCATGCTACTCGGCAAAACTCTTCTTGAAATCAATGAGTTTACCCAGGCAACAGTGTATCTTCGACAGGCGGTAAAGCTTAACCCTTACGATGTATCCTGCCATTTATCACTTGCTCAGGCTCTTAAAGCGCAGGCTAAATATGATGAGGCAATAACCGGGCTCGAAAAAGCGATCGCATTCTACTCAAAATACAACCGCACACAGGAAGTGGAAAGAATAAAGAAGTATCTCGAACTCCTCGAATCCGAAAAATCAAAGCAACGGCAATAGTCCGTCGACTAAATGAATATGGAAGCAGAGGTGGAAAATGAAGTTACAAAGACTTTCGTTCTGCTTTCAGCAGCAGTAGTCGATTGCTAATCTGCTCGGCCAGTTTCTTCTTTCCGGAGGAGTTAGCAACATCGATCGCCTTTTCTGCGGTTGATACAGCGTCATCGAAACGACCGGCGGCGGTATAAGCCATTGACAAAGAATTCAACATCCGGGCGTTTTTGTTGTCGGTAACTTCACAAGCACGTTGACCAACAATTATGGATTCGGCTGGATCATAAGAAGCACCGTTTCTGTCTGCTATCAGCGCCAAAGCAAGAGCTTCAAGAGCGACTGCATGGTCC
>QNBS01000360.1 GCA_003644175.1 Planctomycetota bacterium
CCCTTTTCTGCCCATCCGCGCAGTACGCCCCGTGCGGTGCGTGTAGGCCTCCGGATTCATCGGAAAATCGTAATTGATGACATGGCTGGCGTGGCTAAAGTCCAGTCCCCGGCTTGCCACGTCGGTAGCGACCATGAACCTGATATTCATCTTCCTGAAGCGATTGAAAAGCGAAGTGCGCCTGGACTGCTCCAAACCACCGTGAATCATGTCAACCAAATCGAATTCCTTCTTCAGATGGTCGTACAGCTTCTCGACGTTGCGACGGGAATTGCAGAATATGATCGCCTGTTTCGGTTTCTCCTGCCGGAAATAATCGACCAGTATCTCAAAACGCTGATGACCCTTTACCATCTGAAAATGATGCTCCAGATTTTCGGGGGCCCTGCGCCGGATATTGAGTTCGACGGTGACCGGGTCTTTGAGGTACCTGGCGGCAAGCCGCTTGATCTCCGGCGGCATCGTGGCCGAAAACAACAGAGTCTGGTGTTCATGAATCAGACAGGAGATGATAAATTCCACATCACCGATGAAACCCATATTGAGCATCTCATCGGCCTCGTCGAGGATAAAGGTTTTAACCTCGCTCAGCCGCAGGGGACTGTTATAGAGAAGATCGATGAGTCTGCCCGGAGTGGCGACGAGGATATGAACGCCGTGGGCCAGTTTGCTGACTTGAATCGGCATCGAGAAACCGCCGTATACGGCAAAGGGTACGACGGAGGTTTTCCGTGCGATCTCGGAGATTTCGTGCACGTATTGAAGCGCCAGTTCCCGCGTGGGAACGAGCACCAGGACCTGGACGGCGTTGAGTGAGATATCAATCTCCTGCACGAGAGGTACGGCGCAGGCGGCGGTCTTTCCCGATCCCGTCTCGGCGGTGGCGATCATATCCCGCCCCGAGAGAATATAGCCGAAGGTCTGTTCCTGGATAGGTGTCAGTTCGGTGTAACCGATTTCCTTGAGACCCGCCAACAACCTGGGCTTTAGATTAAGTTCACTAAATTTCATTGCCGCCCGTTCTGTTATTTAACAAGATACTACGCCGGAAGAAATCATTATAGCGGTTCATTTGAATCCTACAAGGAAGAACTTTTACCACGGCGGGCAGCGGGCGGGGAAGGATGGGGGCGAAAGGATAAGATAGTTTTTTCCTTGCACTTTGCAGTCATCGGCATCCTGTTGGTGCTGCTGAATATCCATTTAGGCCTGTTTCTCTTGAGCGGCGCCCTTGCCAAAACACTGTGCCTGTCGCTTGCGCCGCTGATGCACCATCTCGGCGATCAATGGCAAAATAGGGGCTATGGAAATCCAGGCGACCTCTTCGGAGGCAAGAAAAAGGAATAAGCGGCCCGGCGCGCCGGGGTAACAACTTATTTGTAGACGTCCTTTCGGTTACCTATGCTTGAGCTTATCAATTTTACGCCCTATCCGCCCCCTGATTTTCCTGGGAAGTCGGGATAAATACTCTACAGCCTTCCTGTCGATTTGAATGGTAAATTCCATGTCTTATAATTCAAGCTCGGCCTTTACTTTATCCCAATCCTCAAAATCATTTCTTTCGACAGCTTCATGGGCCGCCTCAAGGTCAAACCTGTTTTTAGGGTGAACTATGTCCGGGGGGAGTTGAAAAAGCCCCTTTAATTCCCTGGAAAAGTGCGCAAGGTGCTGCTACTAACCTGTAGTTGGAGGAGGAGGAGGAGTAACTACATATATCGGTCGAGCAGTACCTTTTATTTTGCCCCCTGAAAGCAGGAGGTCTTTTGGGAAATGTACTATAGCACGAACGGGGAGCGTATTTCAAGAAGAAAATCGAAAAAATAACAAGAAATTTTGCTACCTGTTTGCCGAACAAGGCCCATCTGAGGGCAAAAACGCAAGTAAGACCCGCAAAAAGAGGGTCTTTGTGAAACAAAGAGGTGATACTGCATTGTCAATAGTTAGTAGTCTGCCCCGATTGACGGTACGATTATAATTGACTCGGCCGTTGGTCCGCCGCGGCCCTCCTGCGGCGGGTAGACTCCCTATCGGGATTCCATATTTGTGATTTGTTGCACCCCAGGGGATCAGCGAGCGGTGGTTTGGGACCAATGCCGTCCAACGGTGAGGCAGAAAGTGCTTTACAAACGGGCCGATTGGGGGAAAATAGAGGGGTGGTTTCTGTAACGCCCGGGGCATGGGGTGTTTTTGTGCAGGCATTTTGGCAAACCTTAACCTCGAGAAAAAGGAAGAATTATGCGCAAGATTGTCTTTATAATGATCTGCGTCGTTGCGGTGTTGTTTGTGAGTTCCTGCCGCAGGGAACAGCCGGGGGAGGGCGAGAACGGCGAAAAGAGGCTTACGATTGCGGTTATCCCCAAGGGGACCATGCACGTTTTCTGGAAATCGATCCACGCCGGCGCAATCAAGGCTCAGCAGGAACTCGATGTCGATATAATCTGGAAAGGCCCCGTCAAAGAGGACGACCGGGAATCTCAGATTACGGTAACGGAAAACCTCATCATGCGGAAAGTCTCTGGGATTGTGCTTGCGCCGCTGGACGACGCTGCACTTCGCGGCCCGGTTATGGCGGCAATGCGACAGAATATTCCCGTGGTTATCATCGACTCCGGGCTTAAGGGCAAAGACTATATCAGCTTCGTCGCCACGGACAATTACGCGGGCGGCAAAAAAGGCGGCGATTACCTGGCAAAGATTTTGAACGGAAAGGGCAAGGTCGTAATGCTGCGATACCAGGAAGGCTCGGCCAGCACGATGAACAGGGAACAGGGCTTCCTCGACGCGATGAAGGAGTATCCGGATATCGAGGTGGTGAGTTCAAATGTTTACGGTGGCGCAACGACGGTAAGCGCTATGACCGCCGGCGAAAATCTTCTGGCGCCTTTCAAGACGCCCGACGGCGGACTTTCGATCGACGGCATCTTCTGTCCGAATGAATCCACCGCCTTTGCCATGCTGCGTGTCCTTCAGGACAACAG
>QNBS01000361.1 GCA_003644175.1 Planctomycetota bacterium
GATATAATGATGGTCTTAGATACATTAAAATTTATAACTGAGGAAAATAATAGGAGTAATCTTTATGCGTATGTAAAAAATAAGCTTGAAAATGGCAGGATAAAAGATGCATACGATGAACTTATAGAAAGTATTTATGGAGTGAATGATAAAATTGCATCATTTTTTATTAGAGATATCCTAATGCTAAATCCTAACATTCAAGTAGATCAAGATTATGCAGAATATGCATTCCCAATTGATACGTGGGTTTTTAATATCTCAGGCAAACTTGGTATAAAAAGCAATAATATTCAATACATAAAGAAATGTTGAACTAAGCGCTTCGCGCAGAAGATTTGACGTACCTTCAACACATCGATACCATTCACATTTTTGATCACCCTCTCAAGGGTATGGTATACCTCCTATATACCAATTTACAATAACCCCAAAAAAAGGAGGTACACCATGACACCCTTGAGACACCGGATGATCGAGGATCTGCAACTCAGAGGCTACAGCGAAAGCACCCAGAAAGTCTATGTCGATTCCGTCCGCCAGCTGTGCGAACATTATGACAAACCCCCCGGCAGGATCACCGAAGAGGATCTGCGGCAATATTTCCTGTACGGCAAAAACGAGAAAAAATGGAGCCGCAGCACCAGCACAATTGCCTTATGCGGCATCAAATTCTTCTACGAAAACACCCTCCAGCGTCCGTGGCCGACTCTGTTGTTCATCCGCCCAGGGCAGGCAAAGAAACTACCCGTAGTACTCAGCTGTGAAGAGGTCCGCAGGATTTTGGCCAACATACGGATGCTTCGTTACCGGGTCTGCCTGAGCACCATCTATTCTTGTGGTTTGCGCTTGTCCGAAGGCATCAACCTACGAGTCGAAGATATCGACAGTGCCCGGGGAGTCATCGCTGTTAGAAACTCCAAAGGCAACAAGGACCGCGAAGTTCCCCTGCCCGTAAAGACCTTGGAACTTTTAAAAGAACACTGGAAAAGCCACAGAAACAAGGCCTTATTGTTCCCATCAGCCGCAAGGGACGACGCTAATATCTCAACTGCTCAAGACCCGTTTAGCAAGAGCAGCGTTCAGTCTGCTTTCCGCAGTGCCGTAAAAAGTGCCCGTATCAACAAAAAAGCAACGGTCCATTCGCTTCGTCACAGCTGGGCTACTCACCTGCTGGAAGCCGGCGTTAACCTTCGGTTAATCCAAGTCTGGTTGGGCCACAAAAGCCCTTCTACCACAAGTATTTACACGCATTTGACTGAAAAAGCAAAGACCATGGCAATAAAAACCATCAATGAGCTGATGGCCGATCTTTGATGCGCCATGGTCGAGCTGGCGGAAATATTCCGCCGCTACGGACCTGATTACATAAACCGCTTCGGCTCCCGCATGCTGCCCAGTCACCTGCAGGCAATGGCCGATATTGTCGCCTGCCGCACAGAACAGATGGGCGGGCATCTGTATTGCTGTGAAAACCCGGACTGTGAGCATCTCGTCTATACATACCATTCATGCGGGAATCGAAGCTGTCCCAAATGCGGCCAGGATAAGACCCAGCGCTGGCTGGAAAAACAGCACAGCCTGCTGTTGCCGACACACTACTTTCTGCTGACCTTCACCTTGCCCTGTGAGCTTCGAGCCCTTGCCCGGTCAAACCAGAAAGTGGTCTATGATCTGCTGTTTAAATCCTCGGCTGCGGCATTGCAGAAACTGGCCAGGGACCCAAGGTTCGTCGGCGGTGACATCGCTATGATGGGCGGACTGCATACATGGCAGCGCGATATGCGCTACCATCCCCATGTGCACTTCATTGTCCCTGGTGGTGGGCTTTCGCCCGATCGCAGCCAATGGCTTTCGTCGGATCCTGACTTTTTGGTTCCCGTTGAAGCCCTGTCTGTCATATTTAAAGCCAAATTCCGTGATGCCCTCAAAAAAACAGATCTGTTCGATTCGGCTCCGGCCGACGTGTGGAATAAAGACTGGGTGGTACACTGCAAACCGGTCGGAAGCGGCACAAACGCCTTAAAATACCTGGCGCCGTACGTCTATAGGGTCGCCATCGCCAACAATCGCATCGAAAAGCTCGAAGACGACCGGGTAACCTTCCGGTTTAAAAACAGCGATACCCACCAGTGGGAAACAGCCACGCTGCCGGTATTTGATTTTATCCACCGCTTCCTGCAGCATGTGCTGCCAAAAGGCTTCATGAAAATCCGCTATTATGGGCTTCTGGCACCAAACAATAAAAACCTGCTCACAGTTGCCAAATACCTGCTCGGCACTGTCGCCCCGGAGCCGGATAATAACAGACCAACAAAAGATAATTCACTTGTATGCCCACATTGCGGTGCAAAGCTGCTGTGGGTCAAACCATTGCCTAAATCCCCAAGGGCTCCGCCATGAGTATCACTGGACTGTCGCAAGTAATCAAATTTTGGAACAGGCCCATACTCAATCAAGGCGGCCACAGAGGAGCTACGCTCTTTGAAGGTCAAAACGACTGCTACCGGACCCATCAACCAGCAAATAGGCTGTCTGATCGCATGTCAAAGATCATCATTCAACTTAAATCTTTACACCAACACGCCATTGCCGTAAAATCGACTCCCGTCAACGGCAAATTTCATCAGCTACTTCGTTTTCTTTAAAATCCAAATGAAGCTCCGGCTTAGTTCAACGAGAATTATGTTTTGGCTTCGCAAAACATGAATTCCTTATTCGTTAAGCCTTCATCATTTTCCTCTGGAAATACTTTCTTAAAATCTTGTATAGGATGCATCCCACCCGAACATCATATGAATTGCCAGTAGGCTTGAGTATCAAGAAAAAAAGCAAAAACATAAACTTTTTTCACTCTATTTCATTTTTTTTGTCAACAAACCAGTAAAAAATGGCTATATAGCCTATAGAAGGTGATGATATTTGCCCTGCTAGAAATAGATCCATAAAATAATAAAGATATCTGTAATACTA
>QNBS01000362.1 GCA_003644175.1 Planctomycetota bacterium
AGTTTCTGTTGCGGAAACAACATTTGTCATTCCCGCGAAAGCGGGAATCCAGACTATTCGCACTGGATCCCCGCTTTCGCGGGGATGACAGCGGCCATTTTTTCTTTCCGCAACAGGAACTAACTAATATCCAAAAAAACAGTTGAGGATAACAAAAAAATGATTCCAGTCATAATCCCGGCTTATCAAGGCGGCGAGCAGCTTGAGAAATGTATAACTCATTTGAAAAATCAAACCGCTGCGGTTGAAATATTTGTCAGAGATAACAGCGCCGATAACGTCTATTTCACCGCGGCAATAAACCAGGGTATCGAAAAATTCCTCAATGAGCCCTGTGAATATATTATTATACTGAATCAGGACATGTATCTCGAACCGAACGCCGTCGAAAAAATGGCGGCATTTATGGATTCCAGGCCGCGGTGCGGTATTGGGACGCCACTGCAATTACATAGCGAAAATCCTGCTTACGTAATTTGTGCAGGCTGCCTCGAAGCCTTTCCCGCAGGAAGACATCAGCACGGTTATTTGGCCGAATTCACCAATGACCAACAGATTATCTGGGGCAATGGGGCTTGCATGATCCTCAGAAAGCAAATGATCCGCCAAATCGGGCTGATGGACAAGAATTTCGTCTTTATAGGCAGCGACAGCGATTATTGTTTTACCGCCAGGTCAAGAGGTTGGCAGGTCTGGAGTATAGCTTCCGCCAGAGGAATTCACGAACACGGCGCCTCCGGAGCTGCGGCCAGTCCACAGATCAGCGCATTGAAAGTAAAGGACATGATCTACTTTGGCAAAAAATGGCTGACCGGCCAACTGTACAAAGAACTTGCGTATGAAAAACTCAGCCCTGAAGAGGTTGATGATCTCATGAGCCAAATGAGGCAGACGCAAAATGCCTTGAATGCTTTGACTGCTCCCGGCTAAGCACAACTCAAACGATGGAAAATGCCTGTCAAAATAACGCCGACCAGCTTCACCGATCAGGCGTATCAGCCTGGCAAAACGGTGATATTATAACAGCCCTGGAGCTTGTCCTTAAAGCCATCAAGGCCGACAGCAATGCGCCTGAGTACTATAACACATTTGGAGTGATCCTGGCTCAGGCGGACAGAGACCAAAGCGCCGTCAAAGCATACCGAAAAGCAATCGAGTTAAACAACGATTACGCCCAGGCTTATAGTAATTTAGGCAACTGTCTGCAAAAGCAAAATAACTATGCTGAATCCATCGAATATTATACCACGGCAATAAAACTAAACCCGGAGTACGCCGAGGCCCACAATAATTTGGCGTCTGCGCTCTATCAACTCGGAAATTTCAAGGCTGCGATAAAACATTGCCGCAAGGCAATTGAACTAAAGGCCGATTATGCTGAAGCTTATAACACCTTAGCCGCTGCATTGAACATGGCGCAGAGCTATGACGAGGCGATAGAATGTTATAATAAAACCATAGAACTCGCACCCGACTACGCCGAAGCTTATTACTCTCGCGGAATATCATATTTAAGCTGCGGCCGGTTCGCCGAAGGATGGGACGATTATCAATGGCGATTAAAAACAGCCGGAACAAAAATTCAATTGCCCCGCGATAAGCCATGGTGGCGGGGAGAATATTTCCAGGGAAAAACCCTTTTAGTACAATCGGAACAGGGCTTCGGCGACAGCATACAATTCGTAAGATACCTCCCGATGGTCAAAGACAGGGGGGGGGCGGTAATACTGGCCGAAAAACCCGAACTCATCGATCTCTTCCGGGATTTAGACGGCATTGACGATTTGGCAGGCGTCAAAGAACTCGAAGATGGAGCCGTCAAATATGACTTATATGTCCCGCTATTGAATCTGCCGGGTATTTTCAACACGACAGCAGACAATATCCCCGCCCGGATACCCTATCTTTTCGCAAAAGAGCCAAAGGTCGCATATTGGCGTAACAAAATCGCAACAGACGCCTTTAACATTGGCCTGGCATGGGCCGGCAATCCCATACACACCAACGACCATAACCGTTCCTGCGATCTGAAGAATTTTACTCCATTGGCCGAAATCAAAAACGTCAAATTATTCAGCCTGCAAAAAGGTCCCGGCATCGAGCAAATAAAGGATTGGCCGGGCGATACGGAACTGATCGACCTTGGCCGGAAATTCGAGGACTTTACCGATACCGCCGCCGCCATTGAAAACATGGACATGGTAATCTCCGTCGACACTTCCGTGCTCCATCTCGCAGGAGCAATGGCCAAAACCGCATGGGCGCTCATTCCTTGCAATTCCGATTGGCGATGGATGATGGAAAGACAAGACAGTCCATGGTATCCGACTATGAGACTCTTTAGGCAGAAAAGCCCGGGCTGCTGGACTGATGTATTCGCCCGCGTTAAAAAAGAATTGCAGGCGCCGGCGGATAAACAAAAAGTTAGCAATTAATACCGGCTCTCTGGCTACCGATTTTTATTCGACTTAACCAATGAACCGAGTTCTTCAGCGATTCTTGAAATAACCGGTTCCCACTTCCCTCTGTCGGCCTGTCGAAACAGCCGCATTGCAGGATACCAGCAGGTACTCTCGCCTTCAAGGCCCCACCTCCAGTCCGGTACGGCCGGCAGCATAGTCCAGACCTTCACACCTAATGCCCCGGCGAAGTGTACCGTTGAATTGTCCACCGAGATTACCAGGTCCATAGCGGCCGCCTGCCCGGCAAAACTCTCCAGGTCCGTAAGGGGATTGACCTTTTCATCTTCTAAAATCTCCACACCAAACCGCTCAAAAGATACCCGCAGTTGCCGCGAACATTCGCCGTACTGCAGATTCACAAAGCGCACACCGGCAATCTTTAATATGGGCGCCCAGTACTCCAAATCAACCGACCTTTTCGGCCCCTCCTGACTGTTCCCGCTTTTCCAGCTTATCCCAACCAACAGCGATTCCGTGTCTGCTCTGTACCGGC
>QNBS01000363.1 GCA_003644175.1 Planctomycetota bacterium
CGCATCACCTTCATTATCTCCTTGCCGTCTTTGTAACGGTTCGCCTGGGTGTGAGGAACGTGCCAGTAGTAGTTCCGAATGTATTTGTACCGATGCGTGCGCACACACCGAATTCGCTCGACAGTCTCGTCGCAGCGGTCGCGTGCCGAAAAGGCGCATTCGCGCTGTCTGTAATCGGCGTTGAACAGAGAACGCCCCTGGAAATGATCCGGCACGCCCAGACCCGCAAGGGCCATGCTGGTTGCCGGAATGTCGATATGCTCGACAAGGTCCGTACGGACCGCGCTGCCGCCCAGACCGGGGCCGCGGACTATCAGCGGGATGCGTATTCCCTCGTCGTAAAGAAACTGCTTACCGCGAATGTGGCTTATCCCATGGTCCGTCCAGAAGAACACAATCGTCTCGTCGGCGATTCCCTCATCCTCCAGACGCTTAAGAACCCGGCCGACCTCGATGTCGGTGTTTATTACCGAGTTCAAATACCGCGCCCAGTCTTCCCGCAGGGCCGGGTCATCCGGATAGTAGGGCGGCAGCTTTACATCCTTCGGATCGACCGGATCGGGAACCTTAGCGCCGCGATTCTTTCCCCCCTTCAACTGCAACTGTGCGAAGAACGGCTGACCGTCTTTGCGTCCACTCCACTCGGCGGCATCGTACATCTTGTTGTCAAAGACAAGATTGTAGTCGGTCTTGCCCGCCTTGGTTTGCGAATAGTCGTTGAGGTTCAGCATTCCGCCGTTGCTCGTGTAATAGCCGGCCCGCTTGAAATACTCCGGAACGAACTTGATCGCGCCGGGCAACTTCAGTTCGACTTTGTGCCTGCTCGAACGGTGGTTGTGGGCGCCGGATGAGGTCTGATACATTCCCGTGATCATTGCGGATCGGCTCGGCGAGCACACCGGGCAGGTGATGAACGCATTCTCGAACCTGACGCCCTCTCGCGCGAGCCGGTCGATGTTCGGTGTTTCTATCGTCCTCTCACCGTAGCAGCTCATATGGGGCGACATATCCTCGGCGCAGATCCAGAGAATATTGGGACGCTTCCTCCCGGCCCCGATCGCCGGTGAGATTGCTCCGCACATACCGGCCGAGACAATCCCCGTCCCGGCGTACTTGAGAAAGTTGCGACGATCCATAACTGCCCTCAGAAAAAAGCCCACCTGATATAAATGTCCAAAAGTACGCTCAATGCCCTCTCGACCTGATGATCTCAATATCGGTCTTCGTGGCCGTACCTGAGCCTCTGTTGTGAAATGGTACGCCATCCAGCCGAATGATTCAAGGCTTTCGCCATCGACAAAAACTTTGACAAGAAAACTTGTCGTGATATAATGCCAGCCGATTGAAGCAAAGTGTAAACTGTTAAGCGGGGCGGTTAATACCGTGTGCTAAATGCCGACTGCGGCCGAAGTAAAGACAGAAGACAGTAGTGACCAACCGGATTCGAGTCGCTTTTCCATCGAGCGGCTGGCGGTTGCGCTTCCGGACGCAGGGAGCCACATCATCTTTTGGCTTCTCACGATCGGCGGAATGCTTCTGGACTTATGGACCAAGAAAGCCGCATTCGCCAGACTGGAGCCGGGCGAGGTGTTGCCCGTCATAGACGGCTTCTTCCAGTTGGTCCGGGCGGAGAATAACGGCGCCGCGTTCGGACTGTTCGCCGGCAAGGCGTACTTCCTGACGACTATTTCAGCAGTCGCGATGCTGGTGATTTTCGGAGTATTTCTTTTCGGCGGCAACAAGCAGAAACTGGTCAACATTGCGTTGGGGCTCTTCGCCGCCGGGGTCTGCGGGAATCTATACGACAGAGCCTTTAACGGCGGGCTGGTGCGCGACTTTATCGACGTTTATTACCGCGACTATCACTGGCATACTTTCAACGTCGCCGACGCCTTGCTTTGCATCGGGGTGGGGCTGCTGATCATTTCGAGTTTCTCTACTGAGCAGCCTGCTCAAAAACATGATCCGCCACAAAAATAGGCGCGCTCGTGGCCACACCCAGGGCAATCGCATCGGAAGGGCGGGAGTCGATTTCGATGGTTCGCCCGTTCAGACCCAGATGTATTCTTGCGTAGAAGACGTGATGTCTAAGATCGCTTATCACTATCTTCTCTATCCGGGCGTCGAGATTCTCAATAACATCGGCCAGCAAATCGTGCGTCATCGGGCGGGCAGGCTTGATGCCCTTGAGTCGGCGGTCGATCGCGAAAATCTCGACGATGCCGATTACGATAGGAAAACTCCGCTCGCCGTGCCGTTCCTTGAGAACGATCACCTGCTGATCGGACATCTCATTTATGATTATGCGCGATAGTTCGGCTTCCAATTCCATTCCAGCCCCACCTTCATGCGAAAACATACAGGCATATACCTGCTTACACTCCATTGTCCAATTCCGACAGGTGTCTGTCAACAGTGTTTAATTGTTCGGTAAGCTGAACCAGCTTTTCTCTGGCCTGAGCCACGACTTCCGGCTTGGCCCTGCTGACAAAATTCTCGTTGGCCAGCTTGGCCTCCACGGCGTTCTTGGCCTTTTCCAACTGCTGCTTCTGCTTCTCGAACCGCAGCCGCTCGGCCTTTGGGTCGACGGCGTCGTGCACGTAAATCTGCGCGGCATCCGCCACCGCAACCGCGGCATTGGCCGGCCTGGCGAGGTCGGTTCCGGCATGGAATTCCTTCAAACCCGCCAATTGGGCGACGAGATCGCTACTTTCGTTGAGAATATCGGCGATTTCCTTCTGTGCCTTCGCCGAGACGACTAAAGCCACTTTAGGTGCGATATTCCTGTTGTTCCTGATCTCGCGAATGGTCCTGACGACCTCCTGGACTATCTCGATCTGCTTTTCGGCGTCCGGTTCCCGCATGGAGTCAATTCTGTTCGGCCATTGAGCAATAACCAGCGATTCCGAGCATTTTGCCTCCGCCAGCCCGTTGAGACCCCTGACC
>QNBS01000364.1 GCA_003644175.1 Planctomycetota bacterium
GTAAACGAGCAGAGGTAATCAACAAGTACCTTAAGAAAGGGAACCCTTTGTTTGTCGAGGGGCGTTTGAAGTTCGACAGTTGGCAGGCTCAGGACGGTTCCAAGCGAAGCAAACTCAGGGTGTTCGTTGAGAATTTTGAGTTTATCGGCGGCGGACAGAGGGCGGATGGCGGTGGTCAGGGAGGTGGTTATGGCGGTCAGGCGCCGGCGGGTCAGCCCGGTCCGGAGATGGGCGGCGGGCAGCCTCCTGCGGGTGGTCCCGGCGATGATGTGCCGTTTTAGAGCGATTTTGGCGGGGCAAACCCCACCCTGCGGACAGGATGTGTTGAGGGTGTTAATTTAAGTGTGTGATTAATTTTATAGTATCTTTTTTGGGCAGCAGGTAAAATATGAGAAATGTCAGACAGGGCAATCAGGGTAAACAGGTCAAGCGAAGGCGCAGATTCGGCGCCGGCATTCGTGAGCAGACTCAATGTCGGTTCTGCAGGGAGGGGACGAAGTATGTTGATTACAAAGATATTGAAACGCTGCAGAAGCTTCTGACGCATCGCGGCAAGATTTTTTCGCGTAAGCGCAGCGGCAATTGCGCCGGTTGCCAGCGGAAGGTCAAGACGGCGATCAAGCGCGCCCGGTTCATGGCGTTGCTTCCGTTTTCGAGTTGAGGCAACGGCGCGGCGGTCGTTTTTTGTCGGAGGTTTGGCGATACTCGTGAATTGTTATGATAAGATTAATTTGGCTGCAGTAATCTGTGGAGATGGAATATGAAAGTGTTACTTTGTCGGGATATTGAGAAGTTGGGCTGGCTTGGGGATATCGTTGAAGTGAACGACGGTTATGCCCGCAACTATCTTCTTCCTCAGCAGTTGGCGATTTCGCCGACGGAAGCGAATGTGAAGTCTCTTGCCGATGCGAAGGTTCGTCGTGCGCAGGAGCGGACGCTTGCACTGGAGAAGCTGAAGCAGGTTGTTGCGGCGGTTGACGGCGCCGAGGCGGTTGTTGCGGCCAAAGCCAATGAGCGGGGTCATTTGTTCGGTTCCGTCGCCGAGCGTGATATTGCGGGCAATCTTCGCGAACAGGGTTTCGAGGTGTCCGACGATATGGTTCAGTTGAGTGAGCATATCAAGGAAGTTGGTGCGCACGAGGTGAAGCTGAAATTGGCGGCGGATCTTTTCGCCACGGTCAGTGTCGTTGTGGTTTCTCAGGATGGGACAATTGACTCAATCGACAAAGACATCACGGAATAGTGAAAACGGCCTTGCCGGCGGCGGTTCGGCGGATGAGACGATGCCGCCGGTTCGCGGCATGCCCGAGTCGGTGGAGGGGGAGGCGGCCGTATTAGGGTCGATGATACTCGACCCGGTCTGCATCGGGCTGCTTGTCCAGATGATCGAATCGGAGGTGTTTTATCGTCCTGAGCACCAGACGATATTCGAGAGTCTGGTTTCACTGTACGACAGGAACAGCAAGATCGATCTGGTGCTGCTTCGCGACGAGTTGAAGCGTCGCAACAAGCTCGAATCTGTTGGGGGAGTCGATTACCTCGTTGAGATCGTCGAGTCGGTTCCGTCGTCTGCGAACGTGGAGTATTACGCCGAGATCATCCGTGAGAAGGCGATGCTGCGCGAGTTGGCGCGTGCAAGCCGCGAGATTCTGGAAGAGGCGTACAGTGAACGAGGCGAAGTGGCCGAGAAGCTTGACGCGGCGGAGAAGAAGATATTCGCGGTGACGGAAAAGAAGATAAGCGGTGCGGTCCTTCCTCTGAAGAGTTTGATATCGGAGGTTTTCGAGAACATCGAATCTCGCAAGGGGATTCACATCACGGGTCTGCCGACGGGCTATTATGAGCTTGACGAGCAGCTTTGCGGTCTGCAAAACGGCGAGATGATTATTGTTGCGGGCCGGCCCAGCATGGGCAAGACGAGTTTTGCACTGAATATCGCCGAGCATATCGGGGCGGACAACGACATACCGGTGGCGATTTTCTCGCTTGAAATGAGCAAACACCAGCTTGTCGAGCGTTTTTTGTGCAGCCGTGCCAAGATAGATTCTCAACTTGTGCGAAAAGGCATGTTGGGGACGGATCAACTGGAAGAACTGACGCGGACGGGCAGCGAGCTTTATGACAAGCCGATTTTTGTGGACGACACGCCGGGCTTGACTCCGCTTATGATTCGCGCCAAGTGTCGTCGCTTGAAATCTCAGCATGATATTGGGTGTGTACTGATAGATTATATGCAGCTGATGAGTCTGGGGGGGCGTGTGGAGTCCCGTCAGCAGGAAATCAGCACGATATCGCGGTATTTAAAGGCGCTGGCTCGCGAGTTGGAGTCGCCGGTCGTCGTATTGAGTCAATTGAACCGATCACCTGAAGGCAGGGAAGGCCACAGGCCGAGAATGAGTGATTTGCGTGAGAGCGGCAGCATCGAGCAGGATGCCGATGTGATTATGCTGCTGCATCGTGAGGATTATTATCACCGTGGAGAGCCGGACTATGACGAGACCGGCACGGCTGATATAATCATTGCCAAACAGAGGAACGGACCTACGGGCGTGGTAACGCTTACGTTCAACGGCAAATTCACGCGCTTTGAGAATCTCTCTCACGCACAGGAACCGTTTTAGGAGAAAACATGGCTGTCTGTGGAAAAGCAGAGACGAGAAACAAGTGTTTGTTGTTTGTTTTGTCGTCTGTCGTACTGTTCGGGTGTGTGTATTGTCAGGCTCAAGGCGCCGGCGCCGCGAATATCGAGGGGATGACGATCGGCTCGATTGAGATTGAAAGCAACCGGACCGAACCCACCGTGTCTCGGTCGGAAGTATTGAATGCGGCGCGTGTTCGGCCGGGTCAGTCATTTAGCAAGGTTGCGGGGGAGGAGGGTGTCCGGCGGATTTCGGACCTCGATGGGGTTGGTCTTGCCGATTACAGGACGGCGGCGGCGGGCA
>QNBS01000365.1 GCA_003644175.1 Planctomycetota bacterium
CGTCGACGGCGTGTACCTCTATTTGAAGTTGCTCGCCGAGGACCCGGCCAGGGCCGAAAACGTCTGGAAGCTGCTGACATGGAACGGCGGCGGGCTAAACAGCAGCGGCGTGGGCATCGGCTGCATCGATTTCAACGGCAAGGTCCACCCCGACCAGTTCTGGGGACACTATGACCTGGGCGATATCCATGAAAGGCCGTTTAGCGAAATATGGTCCGATCCCGACGAACCGATACTCAAAGGTCTGAGGAATCGCAGAGACTATGTCAAGGGAAGATGTCATTTGTGCAAATTCTTCGACGCCTGCGGAGGCGCCCTAAGGGTCCGCGCCGACCTGCACTTCAATGATCCGTGGGCGCCGGATCCGGCGTGCTACCTGACGGATGAGGAGATCGGCCTTGACGAAGACAAGCAGGCGGAGCTTGTGAAAGACCAGCAGTGGTACCAGATGCCCGAATAAAAAGTTGCGTTATGTTATAGTTTGATGAAATTATGCCGTACTCCAGACATGAAAAACCGCCCGGTGTGATCCGGGGTGTTCTAATTGAGCACCTCCGGCTGCTGATCCGGCTGCGCTGGATTGCCTGCATTGGTATTGTCGTCGCCGGCCTGGTCAGTACGAAGGTTTTTTCTGTCCTTGCTACGGCTGCACCGGTTTATATCTGTGCCGCTTTACTCCTGGTGCTCAACGTTGTTTACCGTCTGGCGATCCCGAAAAAAGGCGCAGAAAGCGGTTCCTGGCCCCTGGTCCTTGGAATGTGCCAGGTGGAAATGGATTTGATTATCCTGACGTCATTGCTGCACTTCTCCGGCGGAATAACAAATCCTTTCGTGTTGTTCTACGTATTCCATATCATACTGGCGACCATTATCCTGCCTAACAAGCTATCGTTCAGTGTCGGCATATCAGCCATCGCCATGTTCGGTGTGATGGCCGCGGGCGAACTCAACAACTGGCCCATGCTCGAGCATGTCGACCCTTTGATCCCGACAGAGAATGTTCTCTGGCGCAATCCTGTATATGTCCTCGGCGAGTTTGTGGCCTTTGTGGCGACGGTACTGCTCACGCAGTACCTGACAAGAACGGTCATCACGAGAATGACCGCCAAAGAACTCGAAGCGGCCAGGAATCATGACGTTCTGCGGGCAATGATCAAGGCGATGGCCGAGGGACTTGTGTTTGTAACCACGGACGGACGGGTGCCGATCTGTAACCCCGCGGCGCACAAATGGGCCGGACAGGGCGACATCCAATCGGAGTCTCTGCGCGTGGAGGATTTTCCGCCTCTTCTGGCAAGTCATATTCGTCAACTGCTCGATACCGACCCGGCAGTCGGCGGCGGACTCAAAGGCGTGCAGTTCAATCTGGACGATTCGCAGAAGAGCTTTATCGAGGCGAAGAGCTGTCCGGTCGTGGGCATCGACGGCGCCAAACTCGGCTATGTAATCGTCGGCCAGGACCTGACCGAACACAAGAAGCTCGAGCAGGATTTGATGGAGCGGACCGAAGAGACCACCGAGATCAACGAGATGCTCAAGCGGTCGCGCATTGAGATGGCGCAGCGGGAAAAAATGGTCGCAATCGGGCAGATGGCCACCGGTATCGCCCATGAGATAGGCAATCCGCTGGCGAGTCTGTCATCTGTAGCGCAGTACCTGGCGAGAAAGCTGACCCGGCACGAGGATAAAGAGCAACTGTTGATGATCGAAAATCAGGTTGATCGGATATCGACGATTTTAAGGAGAATGCTGAGCCTTTCACGACCCGCGACGAGTGAGTACAAGTGGGTCGATGTTAATGCCCTCATAGACAATACGCTGGCGCTGATTCGGTTCGACAGGCGGGCCAGATCGGTCGAGATCCGAAGCGTACCCAACAGCCGGCTGCCCACGGTCTGGCTGAATCCGCTTCACTTTGAACAGGTGCTGCTCAATATCACCATTAACGCCCTCGACGCCATGTCGGCAAAGAAAACACAGGAGGCGAATGTTCTCGAGATTACGCGGCGGTTCGCCGACGAAATGATTGAGATTCGCATCTCCGATACGGGCATAGGAATGGAACCCCAGGTGTGCCGGCGGGCCTTTGAGTCATTTTTTACCACAAAGGAGATCGGCAAGGGCACTGGCCTGGGCCTTTTCATAAGCTACAATCTGATAAACGAGCTTGACGGAACCATTAATCTGGATTCGCAACCGGACAAAGGAACGACGGTGACCATCCGCGTGCCCGTCAGGCCCAAGAAACATCTGATAAGCGGTCTGCAGTCGGATAAGGAAGCGACCGCTTCAACGCGCCGGGGATCGGAAGACGACGGAAAGGACTGAATGTTTATACCAATGGTCAATAAGAGAGCCTCAAAATGAAAAACCAGATACTCCTGGCTGATGACGAAGCGACCTTCAGAGAAACACTGTCAAAAGTGTTACGCGAAGAGGACATGGATGTTACCGCCGTTTCAAACGGCACAGAAGCCATCGAAGCGATCAGGAAGAAGCCATACGACGTTGCCATACTCGATATACAAATGCCCGGCGAAGATGGAATCAAGGTGCTGACCGAGACGATGAAGATTCGTCCGAGCACCCGTGTGATCATGATTACGGCCTACGGCACCGTCGAGATGGCGGTCGAAGCCATCAAGCTCGGCGCCGGCGAATATGTGATGAAGCCGGTTATGTTCGACGACATCATCATGAAGATACGCCAACAGCTTCAGTACCGCCGGCTGACGCGGGAGAATATCGAACTGAAGCAGCAGCTTGACGGAAAAGTGGGATTAGAGCAGATTATCGGGGACGCTCCCGTGATGCAGAGGGTCTTTGAGACGATCAGGAAAGTCGCCCGGACACAAAGCAATGTGCTTATCACCGGACAGAGCGGAACGGGCAAGGAACTGGTCGCCCACGCGATCCATTCGCTCGGTCCCACCGCCTC
>QNBS01000366.1 GCA_003644175.1 Planctomycetota bacterium
CGATAGCATACCGTATACAGCACCTTTTCGGAATCGAAGTGATTGTACACATACGATTTGAGATCCTTGATTCGATACTGAACGGGAACAGCGGCGATAACGAGGCTGACCGGCGGGGGGCCGTCTTCCTCTGCATTTTTGGCCCGATTTGCGGCAACGAGAAGTTTGTCTTCGACTTTATAGTGGCTCTCGCCCCACAACAGCGCATCTCGCTCGGTCTTGTCCGGATCCTCTTCAAAGCCGATATTTAAAACCTGTATCTCTTTGGTCGGGTAAGTACGCGCCACGCCGAAAGGCCAGGGCAGTTTAAGCGTAAGACCCGGCTCGGCGACACGATCAAAGGCGCCCAACCGCTCGATAATGGCCTGCTCGCCCGGTGCAACCACAACTATGCAGCTCAGCGCATACAAGGTAACAACAGCAAAAAGAACAAGGGGCAGGATCGCCTCCTCCAGAAGCTTGTAGAACCACGTCTGGGATACCTTGAACCCGAACTGGTAATCAATGGCGCCGGCAAAGGTGTGCAGGATGCCCCCGGGCTCGTTGATCATCCCTAACAGGCGACTGTCGAAAGCGCTTCGGGCGTATTGGCCCGCGATCCGGGGGCGGTAGATATCCAGAACCGTATTGATGGCAATCTCAAACCCCAACACAATCATAAGCACAGGGGTAACCCACTCCATTACCCTGATCATCCCGTCCATCTTGTATGCGGCAAGAGCAAGCCCCACGGCCGCGCAGAACGCCACTATCGTGACCGAAAGCGTATAGCTGCCTCCCGCTCGAAGCGGCTTCCACTCAATCTGCGCGCTCATGCCCGTCGCATAACGTCCGATCAGAAAGCTCACAAATGCGGCTACGACTAACAGAACCGCCGACAAGGCCTCATGCCTGTATTCGTCGCCTGTGGCGTCGGCAATGCCGCTAATGAGCAGAAATCCAATGATAATTTCATACGCCGCAATAAGGACCGCAAACGCCGGAAGAAACCACTTTTCCATGATCCTCAAGCGTCGCTGTGCAACCGCCATCAGCTCGCCCTGTTCGCCCTGCGTCTGGAAGATGGTGTCTCCATGCCGGGATCGGGCGATCTGCGCCATGTCGAGCTTTTCCTGTTCCGCCCGGCTGCGCTGGTAAAATACCATTATCAGCACCAGCCAGATGAAAGCCCCTCCGAGTATCTGACATGCCAGAGCAAAGACCGCATAATAACCGCTGAAGCCGGCGAGTATGAAGGTTCCCACGAAGAATATGACGCTTAAGATAAAACCTGTAATCGCTATGTGCTGTGCCCGTCTGGATGATATATTCATCTGCTCTGTCCCGCTGCCCACGAACAATTATTATCGAATGACTGTAGAAAACCAATATCTATAATCAAAACAACGCTTTACAAAGGTAAACCGAAGTAATATAACACTATCATCCAGCTAAGTGTAGTACTAATTTCAGGAAAACTAACCGTGCTATTCAAACTGCTTGTCATCGCCAGGAACACATTCACCGAAACAATCCGCCAACCCATCTATGCGGTGATCATAGTCATCGCATTGCTCCTCTTTGTCTTGAGCCCGGCACTAACAATGTACACTCTGGACGAGGATATCAAACTTCTCCGCGAGATAGGCCTTTCTACGCTGTTTTTGGCGGGCTTGTTCATAGCAATATTTTCGGCAACCGGCGCTGTTACTGAAGAAATTGAGACAAAAACCATAACGACGATTCTGTCAAAACCCATCGGGCGACCCACCTTTATCTTAGGCAAATTCGTCGGTGTATCCGCCGCCGTCGGCCTGGCTCACTACATCTGCACAATCGCCCTGTTGATGATTATTCGCCATGGTGTGCTGGAGGGCGCCGGCGACACGCATGACTGGCCCGTCATCGTTGCCGGTTCTGTGATCGTTGTTTCCGCCCTGCTCGTAACCGCCTTTCTTAACTATACTTACGACTGGCCCTTCTCCGCAACCGCTATAGTCCTGACCGCCGTTTTCGCAACCTTCGGCATCATATTTCTCTGCCTGATCGACAAGGAATGGAAGTTCAACCCGCAGAAAAACCACATCGAACTATTTGAAATCTACGCCTCTCTTTTGCTGCTGATGGCGGTGGTCATTCTGGTCGCGCTTGCGGTGATGTTTTCGGCCCGATTAAATGTTGTTTTGACACTCATGTGCTGCACCTCCACCTTCCTTATCGGACTTATACACGACTGGCTTTTCGCCCGGCACGCAGACGCCATCTGGGCCAAAATCGCAGGTGTGCTCGTCCCGAACTTCCAGGTTTTCTGGATAAGCGACGCCATTTATGAAGGCGTCGCCCCGCCGCCGACCTATCTGCTGATGGGCGTTATCTACGCGAGCCTCTATACGGCAGGGATACTCTTTCTGGCCGTTGCCCTCTTCCAGCGGCGACAGGTCGGCTAACATACCAACCCGTTGGTCTGTTCTCTTGGAAAGTTATACACAAACCTCGCAAACCATTGCAATCTCGTCACAGTTGTCCTGTTTGGAGCAGCGTGCACAGTCGCTCCAGACCTTCATTGGCAGGGAGGCCTTATCTACCCGGACAAAGCCCATTTTCTCGAAGAAGTCGGGCTCTAACGTGAGCGTAAAGACCTTTTCGGCGCCCAATTCCTCGGCATCAACCAGCATTGCAGCGACAAGCGCCCTGCCGACGCCCCTGCCGGCCGAGCCGTTATCCACGGCCAGAGATTTGATTTCCGCTAAGTCCCGCCATGCGACCTGCAGGGCGCAGCAGCCAACAATCTTACCGTCCTCCAGGGCGACTTTGAATGACTGCAGTTTCTCGTAAATATCCGCCACCGAGCAAAACAGCATCCGGTCAAGCTCGGCATAATAAGATATCAGCGAGTGGATCGCCCCGGCGTCGGAGGTTTTGGCGTTTCGTATGTCCATAACTCGATTATACCC
>QNBS01000367.1 GCA_003644175.1 Planctomycetota bacterium
GCCACAGGTAATGCACCTACCGTCAGCCCGGAGTTTTTTTCTCCTTCGCTTGTCGTATTGTTTTTTTCGTTCCCGATTGGCACGGTAATATGCGGCGCACCTTTCCCGGTTTTTCCCCAGGCAACGCGCACACATGGTAAGCCTCGGCAAGGCTGGTCGGCAGTGGCAGCAAACGCAGATGCCTCGCTCTTTATATTGTTGGTGATCGATTGCCATCAGTCAGGGTCACCGAGCCGATACAGTCCCGCGCAAAATTCCTCTTCGCTCATGCAAAGCTGATCGATCTGGTACGCCTGCCACCTGCGCCAGGCGTACCAGACAGCCGCGACGATGGTCGCCCCGAAGACAAACCCCATGATGAAGGTAAGCACGGCTTATCCTCCTTGCGCCCTGTACTTGTTCCAGTCCGGCCACCCGCCAATGTCGGCAAAGCGTCGAAGATTCAGGTGTCGGACTTCTTGAAGGCGCCGATGGCGTTAGCAAGCGACACGATCACCGCCACGATTTGCTCAATGCTCGGCCAAATGGCGCCGATACCGTCGTAAGCGGTCGTCAGGATTTGGCGCACCGCCTCAAGTTTTTCCTTGCCAGCGCCGGGCTGCGGGAATGCTTCTTCAACCGCCACAATGATCTTGATCAATGCCGGAATGATCCCTAAAACTGCCAGTGCGATCTGCATTTGATTTTCTCCTTGATTTTTTTCAGTAGTTTTTTCCATGCGCCCCGCCCAAGCGGGACGGTGATTCCGATGCGCAGCGGCTTTTTTTCGCGCACCGGGTCGATTTCCCAACGGTCGTGGAATCTCAAGGGTCACCCCCGCCGGCCGGCTTGTTTCCGGCGACGGCATGCTTGACCTTTTCCGCCTTGCCGCCGAGGCCCAGCACGGCGAAACCGCCGCTGATGGTCAAGAGCGCCTGCTCGACGTCCATGCGGGGCAGATCGGGCTGATCGGGGAAAACGTAGCCGATGAGCCCCGCCAGGCCGGAGAGGATCATCCCCACACCGCCGATGGTGGTCTTGTAGCCGTCCAGACGACGGCCGACAAACCGCAGCAGGTTGCCGATGATCAGGTTACCCATTACCACACCTCCTTGCGCACCGCCTCGGCCAGGGCGACGGTGCGGTTGACCCATCCGCGCAAGAAGCTGGCGAGGCCGGGGTTACTTGCAACAATGGCACTATAATGCCGCAGCCTTTGCAGACAGAAGCGGTCGCCGACCTCGCGGTGGCGGCATCGGAGCACCAGTAGGCACGCCTCGCGAGTTCGTAGCCCCATGACCCCATCCACCGCTACCGGCACGCCCAGATCGGTGACGGTCTGTTGACAGATGGTCACCGCACGGCGAATCCCCATATTGACCGCCGTATCAAAGAGCGGCAGGGCCATTTGAATGCCGATGCCGTCGAGGCCCAGCGGGGACCAAAAGTGAGCCCGGTACAGCTCCCGGGCCTTATCCGGTGTGATGGCCAGGATGTCGTCGCCGTCAATGTCCCCGTCGCCGTCCACGTCCCCCAACTCGGGAGCCAGAGAGCGCAAGAAGCGCAGGCTGATGCCGCACTTGGTCGCCCCACCGGGGTCGCGCGGGTCATCGACGAAGCCGCCCTCCCAATGCTCGACAAAAGGCATACAGCGGTAAAAATCGCTCAAAACAGCTCTCCCCCTTATTTAACGGTAATGCTTCGACTCCCGGCGGTATCCTTTTCAAAATGAATGTCAAAGTCAGTGATGATCACGGGGTCGGCGTAGTTATCTGCGCTTGCCGCCGCACGGAAAAGCCTGACCATTAGCACGCTTGAAATCGTGTGGCCGGTTCCGGCTATCCCGTTCGCCGGGATATTGGCGAATTGGTGTTTATTTTTGGAATTAACGCCGGTTGGCACGTCAACCGTCACCGTAAGCGTCGAATTTGTGTCCATATCATCATCAATATCGGTCCATGTGTATTCTATGCCGATACCGAAGTTTTCTGACGGATCAACGTCGGATGTGGTCATAAAATGGATATGCGGGTAGATCGTTGTCCCTTCTTTCCAGGAGTGGGGAACTTGCGTAGTGATGAAAATATACTCGCCGTCATCGAAGGAATATCCGTAAATACCAGTCGAGCCGGCCCCGTCGTCTGCAATCTTTACAAAGCTAGGGTAGCTCGATGCCGGCAGTTTCGCGGTCAACAGGGAGACGCGAAGATCGTCCCAAACGGTGGCATTGCCCACGAAGGTTATTGTCCCGTCGGCCTCAAACTCGGTATAGTTTCCGGCCGTGATGTTGGCCTCGGTGGCGATTTTCCGTTCTGTCTTCATCACCGCGCCGGCGGCGGCCACGCCCGCCGTATCGGTGTTCATCACCGTCTCTGCGCCGGTGTCGTCCTTGACATAAGCCTTCCCGTCGGTCTTCACATAGACGGCCGCTTTCCCGCTTGACGGTGTATCAGGCGCAGCGCCTTCGTCGAGAAGAATTTTCCCCATTAGGCCCTTCCCTCCTATCCGGTCAGACTCAAAATGCCGGTGCCGGTAACCGAGACTGTTCCCTCAATATGAATTTCCGGCAGCACCGCACTTTCATAATTGCCGATGTTGTAAATTGTCCCGGCCTTGACGAAATAGCTCATGGTGCAGCGCTCAAGGTTGCAATCTTCAAACGATTGCTCCCGTTGCGGGTCGCTCTCTATCGAATAGCCTTGTCGCGGGTTGATTTCCCGACCGCTGATCCTCAGGGGGGCCGCCGCCGGAAGGCGCTCAACGTAGCGTTGCCTCTGGGGCATCCTGTGAAGGTGTCGCTGGCTCATTTATCCCAACCCCCTATGGCATAAGTCTCATCACGGCCACCAGCATCCCGAGAAGCGTAAGGCTCATCGGGATCAGAAACACCCACACCCAACGGATCTGGTTCCGGGGACAAGACGCCTGGAAAGCGCCAATCTTGGATA
>QNBS01000368.1 GCA_003644175.1 Planctomycetota bacterium
CCTGTTTATATTTTTGCCATACATACGCGGGGGCGGGGAAAAAAAGTTGAGAAAGACTTTTGCACGCTTCAATTTGGAGTTCGATTGCCTGTTTAAGCTCAACAACGGCCTCTTGGGGAGTTGCCCCCTCGCCTATCAAATCAAGCTCCAAACAATGTGCAACCAGCAGGCCCTTTGCGTCGGGCGAAGGATACACACACGCCCGAAAAAGCATGGATTTTGAGACTTTTACAGCCACTTTCCCTCCGGGTTCACTTTCGACAGCCACTCGCTACATATACACTACACACAGTTTATACGCAGTATATCAATATATCGGTTTATTTCAAGGGAAAAATTATTATTTGACAGCCACACCCTGCGGCTTAATCAAGACCTTTTTGACTTGACTTGTGGGCTGGAATGAGTTATTCTGATACATATTAACGATGGGTTTTGGTTTATTTAGACATTTCGAGGAAAGCCTGGACATGGTTGGCAAGAGGATTTGTTTGTTTTTTGCAGTATTGGGCGTTTCGGCGATGTATTCAAGCGTTTTTGCTCTGAATTCGACGGAAATCGAAGCGGTTCTCGCCGCCAGGCACAAGAGCAAGGCCAGGCTGACCACCGGCGACAAAGTCGTTATCGAGACCTTTGTTCGTTCCGGCCTGCAGGAACTGCTGCTTGAAGAGGACCCGTGGGAGGCTGTTTCTATCCGTGTGGCGATTGTCGCCCAGCGAGGCGGCAGTGAGCTTAGCCCGTATTCGGCGGCATTCATCGAGGCGGCGGCAACCAATCTCAAGACGACCATCGAGGATGCAGGCCGGTTGCAGGATGCCGATCGTCGCCGGCGCACACTTTTGAATCTGCTGATTATCGCGGCCGAACTTGAAAGCACGGAAATGGCGGATATCGGACTTGGAATGCTTGCAAGCCCTGACGCCGCCACGCAGTACTGGGCGGTCAAGACGGTAGCAAGTCCTGCGATTGCGGCGCAACTGAAATCGCCGATCACAGGCGATGAAGACCTGACGCGGCGCATCGTCGGCGAACTGGACAAGGCCGTCGGCAGGAGGGTGGCGCCGGAAGGAATGCGCATCGTCGTTGAATTTGCCGATGCGGTCGATACCCCCGAAGCCAGGGCGCTGGTATTGAAGATCGCCGATTTGCGTATGAGCCTGTATGAAAAATGGACGGTCAAGTATGAATTGATGGACACAATACTGCTGTCTGCCCTGGGCAGGCAGATTATGTCCGAGACTGCCGAGCCTAAGCGGGTAACGGCCTGTCGCAAGTTCGGGCAGTTGTATTCATACGTCATCGAGAGGTTCATACTCGGCGGGAAGGTTCTTTCGGCCGGGCAGAAGCAGCAGGTGGCCTCTGTCATAGCCGAGGTTGAGAACACGATTGTCGGCAAACTGTTGGCGCAGTCCCGGGTGCGACTGAAAAAGGCGATCGAGTCGGCAAAGCTCTCGACGCTGGAAAGTGCAAGAAAGCTTCTTCTGGGCAGCCCGAGGCAAGCCGGGTCGCTGCCGGTAAAACTGAAATTCGATTACGGCAAGACAGCCGCGGGAACTACGGCAAAGGCGCCGAAGAGCCTCAAACCGCCGCCTCTGCCGCCGCCGACAAACGAGCAGGGGTCGCCGGCGCCGTAGCGGGGCGACTTGCTCTGCGCTAAACGTGTCGCAGGGACTTTGCGACGATGCTTTGTGAATATGCTGTAGGATGGCGTCAAAAAAGGAGGTTTGATAATGAACAAGCAGCGTACGTTAACTTCAATTCTGTGTGCGGTTCTGGCGGCGGTTTTTTTCGCCGGCTGCAGAAAGCCCGCTCCGCAAGAGACTTCAACCGAGACCGCCTACGATCCCAGGACCGATCCACTGGTCAATCCACCTTCACTGTTTGCAGAACCTAAAGACATCTCCGAAGTTGACACCCAAGGGACGCTTTTTCTGCAGCTTGACGGCAACCCCAATACATTGAATCCGCTTTTTGTGTCGTCGGCCTATGATTTTACCGTGGTTGACACATTGTATGCCGCTCCCTTCACATTCGACAAGGACATGCACTGGATGCTGAACGACGACATGACAGAATCCCTCACCGAGTCCGACGACCATACGACATTTACCCTGAAGATCAAGCCCGGGCTCTCCTGGCACGACGGACAACCCGTAACCGCCCATGACATTGTGTATTCGTGGCGGCAGATACTCGATCCAAAAGTTCCCTGCCAGACACAGAAGCCCACGGTTGAGCCGATCAAGGAATGTGTTGCGATCGACGACCTGACGGTAAAGTATGTTCAGCCTGAACCCCTGGCGACGCGGTACTGGAACCTGCTGTTTCCGATTATCCCCAGGCATATCTTCGAAAAGGACAAAGAAAATCATCCGGATTTGAAGACGGGCGACTATTATAACGCCCAGTCGCGAATGCCCGTGGGCAACGGACCCTACCGCATCGTGGAATGGAAGGAAAACGACAAGGTCATCGTCGAGCGATGGGACGATTACAAGGGCGAAAAGCCCTATTTCAAGCGGATTGTGTTTCGTATTATTCCCGACAACAAGATGGCGCTGCTGACGTTTGAGAAGGGCCGGATACATGCTATTGAACAACTCAGCGCCCAGCAGTTTGCCCGCGAGACCAACACGGCCTCGTTTGCCAAAGTCGGCTACAAGGCATGGGCGTCCCAGTGGCTGTTCGCCTACATCGGCTGGAACATGGACGGCAGTAACCCGTTCTTTGCCGACAAGCGGGTCCGCACCGCGATGACGCATTCGCTCAACATCCCGCTCATACTGGACAAGGTGTACTACAATCTGGCGACACCTTGCCACGGGGTCTATCATCCCGATTCCTGGATGTACAACCCCCAGGTGAAACTGCTGGATTATGACCTCGAAAAGGCCAAAGCACTTCTGGACGCCGCCGGCTGGC
>QNBS01000369.1 GCA_003644175.1 Planctomycetota bacterium
ATAATCCAGCGAGGCCGCGCCGTACGAGCCGGCGGCGGCGGAGAGTTTAAGGTGGCGTATTGCAAAACCGACGCGCCCGACGGCGACGAGATAACCTGCTATTTAGACAACGATGTTCTTGAGTATGATGCCGGCAAAACATATTCGTTGAACGAGTGGTGCGAAGACCCCGCGTCCGGAGGCGAGTACAAATCGTTGCAGAACAATAATACTGCACACCCGTTGTCGGACGGCGACTGGTGGGAAGCGGGATCGGTGTCTGTCACGGTTAAATGTTTGATAGCGAACGGTTCGTCGTTAATGTATGCCGGCCCTTTTCTCAAGGACGGCCAGCCGATTCCGGTCGGGAAACGCGGCGACGAATGGCTTTGTACGAACCTGTTCAGCGGAGCGAGATTTATGCCGCTTCCAGTATAAAATGTTTTGAGAGTCCTTAAATGACTGCATTAAGCACATCCGACAGAGTGGCGGTTTTTGAAGATACGGATCGATTGCAGTTTATCGGTTCGGACATATTTATCAGCCAGCAGGCTACGAGCTTCTATGGCTCTGCGGCCAGCATCCTTCGCGTCAATTGCAAGCTCGAAACTATCTGGGCGAAAACTTATTTTCCTTTTTGGGAAGATACGCCCTACGAGACGACCTTTGCCGGCAGGCAATGCGTCTTGACAAAAGACAACAGGTTTCTCTATGTCGCCGGCATGAGCGTGTCGGATAACTTATTAAAAATTGATGCGGAGACCGGCGATATTGTTTGGGGCCGGCTGACGGATACTCCGAAATGCGAGTATGTCGCGCTGGACCTTTTTGGGAATGTCGTAGTTTACGCCCCCCACGACGATGGTTACGAATATTACGGCACGATAAAAAAATACGATTCGGACGGGACGCTTTTGTGGTCGATAGACATTAGCGGCGTAACCGGCCTTGCCTGCGACTCAAACGGCCATGTTTATTGCACTACGACGGACAACATTGTTTCATATCCGGACACGGCCCCCGGCCTGTACAAACTTGACGCCGACAATGGCGATGTAATATGGTATGCGCCGGTTCCTCTCGAATTAAGCGGCGTCGCAATCAATTTCAACGACGATATTTTTGTCGTCGGAGAGATTGAAGATACCGACAAGCAAATTTTTAAGTATCGCCCGCCGTCCAACACAAGACTGGCGTCTGCTAAAATCGGCGTTGAAGGCGCAACAATTTCCGTACACGTTACGTGTGATTCTTTGGGCAATGTAATCGCCAGCAATTTTATCGGTACGGATACTCATCTTGTGAAGTACGATTCCGATCTGGTTGAAGTATGGGACTTTGATTACGCCGGATATGGACCTCCAGGAGCACTTGCCACCGATGTGCAAAACAGAGTGCACGTCGCCGGGCCTCTTTCGCTAAGTCCGGTAAGGCACAGTTATCGGATTCATCGAGAAAGCGACGGCGTCATCGAATTTGAGTCAAGTCGAGCCGGTGGCGGGCATGCTTTTTATGGGCTTGCTGTTTCAAGTGAGATTTACGAAGGAATTTATACCGATCAGATTTCCAGTCTTGAACGACCGGATATGTGCTGTTTTGTGCCGGATACAATTGAAAGACATTATACCCACAAAGAACGGAATGTGGGCGACGAGATATTCATAGTATACAGGCGCGAACCGGACATACCTACTTATCCAATACGGCCGATTAGTACATATACCGGCGTGTTTAAGGTTTTAACTCATATCCCGGAAAACTTTGAGGACATATATGGGTATACGACAATATTGGATATGTTATCCCGTACGCCGTCCTGCAAAAATCCCGACTGGAATTCATACCCTAATCTTGGCGGCGTAGGCTCGGCGCCGCAGTTTTACACTGTTTCGTTTTCCGGCATGTTGAAAGTTTCCGACAGTTCGCCGTCGCCGTACAACGGCGAATACCTGTTGGTTATTGGGCCGGGATTGATGGGTTTTTTCTTTCGCCATGAACACGACGCCAACGTCAAGATCAACTTTTCCATCGAAGCCACACACATGGATTTGCAAGATTATTTCGACAGCGAAAGCAACATAATCCAGGGAGACTTTGTCGCAAAAGTGCATTTTACAGTCGGCGACGCCATCGGCAATGTTTTCTGCTTTGAAGATAGCGAAGTTCAAGCATGGGATGAATATACAGAGTTTAACGAAGGGGACCGAGCTTATGATCCTGACGCCGAAGACCCCTACAGGCTTGGCGACATCTATCGGTCTTTGCAGAATTTTAACCAGAACCACGATTTGTCCGACACGAATTATTGGGTCAGGAAGGATCATCGCGAAAGACTGATCGGGGTATCGAACGAAAACAAAATTACAACCGAAGGCGCAATCGCTTACGGCGGAACAATGAGTTTGTATCCTGGAAAAATAGACCAATGGGACCCTGTAACGGTATGGCCTGTGGACAAGGTCGTTGTGTGGAAGGGGTCCTTTTATCGAGCAAACAACCAGAACTCGGGCAGCGAGCCGCCGTCGAGCATCTGGACGGCGATTGAACAATATGACTGACAATTAATTTTATGATCAAAATAACACTACAATTCGTTGTCCCCGCAGGCTTTATCAAAGGGGATTACGCAAGGCTTTACTCCGACGCCGGCGCCGGGATAATCGACTACGACACGCCCGTCGATAACCGCCTCTACGATTTATTTCCGGCAGGCGCCGGTATCTACGGTTTCGGACACGCGCCGTTTGGCCGGTTCCGGTTCGGCCACGGCCATGCGATGCGGGCAATTGGCTTTGGCCGCCTGCCGTTCGGCCGGTTCCCTTTCGGCCACGGATCGGCGCAGATCACCGCCACCCACAAGGTCGCCGCAGAATGCGGCGACTACAAGTACGCCTTCAGGACCTACGACGCCGCCGGCAACCCCCAATC
>QNBS01000370.1 GCA_003644175.1 Planctomycetota bacterium
CCTTGATCGCGCACCACGAAAACGAACCGGCGGCGGATACTCCGGCGGCAGGGGACGCCGCGGTGGTGGTTCCGGTGGCGGACGGGGACGCGGGCGGCGGAATAACCGGTCTTCAGGCAGAGGTTGAGGATTCGGATTTTTGGGATTGTTTTGCAGGACCGGCAAGAAGGGATAATCGCTATGAAAGACAGAGTTGCCGAGATAATCAGGGTGCACCAGCGACTGCTGACTGAATTTGAAGCGGCGGGTGTCGAGACCGTCATAGCCGCCGCCGAAATGATTGCGAAGTGTTTTGCAAAGGGCGGATGCCTTTATCTTTGCGGCAACGGGGGCTCGGCGGCAGATGCTCAGCATATAGCCGGTGAGTTTGTCGGGCGATTCAGGAAAGACCGCAAGGCGCTGCCGGCGGTCGCTTTGACCACGGATACCTCGGTGCTGACCTGCATCGGCAACGACTTCGGCTTTGAAGATGTTTTTGTTCGCCAGGTCGAAGTGTTTGTCGCCTCTTCGGATGTCCTGTGGGTGTTTTCGACAAGCGGCACATCGAAAAATGTCGTCGCCGCCGCCGAAGCTGCACGGAAGAAGTCTGCGACAATTATCGCATTTACAGGAAGCCGCAATACCCCCCTGGAAAGTTTGGCGGATATTTGTCTGACAGTCGAGGCGCCCACCACCGCCTGCGCCCAGGAGATTCATCAGTTGGCCTATCACATCATCTGCGATCTTGTGGACCAACATCTTTTCGGCGACGAACAGGCGTAAGACCCCGGAAACCTACATGTTGCGACGAATCACCGCCGCAGAGGCAACTGTCTGAGACGTCCCTCCCACTGTAACGGTCATGGAGATTCGCACGTTTCTGGCGGGATCGCCAGTGGCCGGCGTCCGCGTGAATGTCATAGCGCTTACGTTTCGACACAGCACATAACTGTCCGTACTGCCTACATTGTTGATGTCCAGGTATAAGGTGCTGTCGGCAGGGTTGAATCGATAGGTTATGTTGCGATCGTCGGCGGTATAAAAGCTGCATTGAGTAGAGGGGTCCGTATCGGAAACCTCGCCCCGCGCCGTTCGAAGGTCGGAGGTGATTCTCGCCATGGCCTGACGGGCCGTACTCATCGCGGTGAATATGTCTTCATTGGCCTTATAATTCATCGCCGAGGCATGAACTGCAACACCCACCGCCGCCATTATCATCCCCAGCAGAGCCAGCGCGATAAGGGTCTCGATGAGTGTGAAGCCGACTTTGGTTCGGGAGCTTCTTGCAAACATGATAACCTCCTTATGCCGCTTTAGTAGTTGGCTCTTATCCAGCTTGTCGAGCTGACGGGCCTGTTGTTTTGCAGGATAGCCACCGTTATTCTGACAAAGTCGCTGGTATGGTCTGCGACCGGCGTTTCAAGCGACAACGGACTAACGTTTTCGACGGTTACCTGCTGTGTAAAAGAACCGAATTCCGCCAGCGCAGTCGCCGAGACATCCACAGGAGGACAGAAGCCGGCGTTGTCGAAGTCATCCAGATCGTCGTAAGCGGCGACTGTCGCTTCGTCGGCTTCGGGTCCGAATGTATCCTTCCCGGATTCAGGATCGATCACCGGCAAAGTTGTGGTGAGTTCTCGAATCTCTTCGATAAGAAACTCGGCAGTCGATAAATCGACGGCAGCGCCGTTGACCTGTGTGAAAGCGCCGTTTGCACCCACCAGCGCGGCGATTGCGATGCCAATGATCACCACCGCCACAAGAATTTCGGCGAGAGTAAATCCGTTAGCCGCAGGCGCCCTTAAACGATTCCACTGCTTTTTCATCGTCGCCTCCTCTCGGTCCGTGTCAGGATGTAACAACTTTGGACATTTGGAATATGGGCAGTATGACACTCATGGCGATAAATCCGACCAGTACACCCATCAAAACGATCATAATGGGCTCAATCATCGACGTCACCATTTTGATGACCGTCTTCAGTTCTCTTGCATAGAAGTCCGAGATGTCGCTGAGAACGTCGCCTAACGTGCCGGATTCTTCGCCGCTCTGGATCATTTGAACTACACTGCCGGGCAGCAGGTTGTACTCCTCCAGCGACACGGCAATCTTCCTTCCCTGCCGAACCGCCTCGTGAACTCCTCTCCACATTTTTTCATAAAGGGCGTTGCCGCTGATCTGGGATGTAATAAGCAGGGCATCCAGGATCGGCACGCCTGCGTTGGTCAGCACGCCCATCGTATGCATGCTGCGTGTAATGTACAGGCTGCGACAAAGCGTTTTAACCAGAGGTATCCGCAGTTTTGTTTTGTGCCACCATTGCCTGCCCGCACCGCTTCGTGTGAAATACCACGACGCCCATCCGGCTGCTATCATCGCAGGCATAACGATAAACCAGTAACTTCGCATAAACGTGCTTGTAGCCATCAGTATCTTTGTAGGAGCAGGCAACAGGTGTTCTTTTCCCTCGAAGATAACAAGAAAGCGGGGCAAAACGAACATCAGCAGAAAGAAGGTTACGGAGACAGCCATCACAGCAATGATGACAGGATAAACCATCGCACCGATAACCTGGGATCGCGTCTCGGCCTCCTGGTCGAGATACTCGGCCAATTGCAGCAGCATGGAACTCAGCGAACCGGAGATTTCCGCCGCCGCAATCATGTTGATATACAGATTGCTGAATATGTCGGCGTGTTCTCCCAGCGCCTGGGAAAAGCTCTGACCGGCTTCGATACGATTCTTCAGATCAATGATGATGACCTGGAACTTCTCCTTCTTGACCTGTGTGCCGATCGATTCGAGAGAATCCTGAAGGCTGATGCCGGCCTTGATCATTACGGCGAGCTGATTGGTGAAGTTCAGGATATCCTTGCGGCTGGGGCCCGTTTCAAAACGC
>QNBS01000371.1 GCA_003644175.1 Planctomycetota bacterium
CTACTATCTGTCGCTGATTAACTGGGATGATCCGGACGATCCGATCAGGCGAATAGTGATTCCCGATAAAGCCGAACTCGAGCCCTGGGGCAAACTCGACCCTTCCGACGAGCAGGCCTACACCGTCATGACCGGGCTCGAACACAAGTACGACTCGACCGCCCTGTTGCTCCTCAGCAATATGTGCGACGGAATCTGCAGATACTGTTTCCGAAAGCGCGTCTTCGCCGAATCCCACAAGGAGTGCGCCGAGGACATGCCGGCTGCGATCGAGTATATCCGTGAACATCCTGAAATCAGTAATGTGTTGCTGACAGGGGGCGACCCTCTGACGCTGCCGACTGAAAGACTCGCACAAGTTATCGGCCAATTGCGAAAAATTGAACACATCCGGTTCATCCGCATCGGCACGAAGGCGCCGGTCTTCAATCCCTTCAGGATCATTGAGGATGAGTCCCTTCTGCAGATGATCGACACTTTTAGTACGCCGTCCCGGAAGATATACATAATGACCCACTTTTCGCACCCTCGCGAGTTTACCGCCGCCGCCGCAGAGGCCATTTCCATGTTGCACAAGGCAGGCGCTGTGATAATCAATCAATGTCCGCTCATACGGGGTGTGAACGATAAACCGGAACTTCTTGCCGAGCTTTTCAGGGCCTCCGCCGCCCACGGCGTGCCTCCTTACTATCTGTTTCAGTGCCGACCCGCTTTGGGCAATCGAGGATACACCGTGCCCGTAGAAGAAGGTTATTCGATTTTTGAACAGGCCAAGAGCCGTGTGTCCGGCCCGGCAAAACGGGCCAGATTCGTCATGTCGCACTCGAGCGGCAAGATCGAAATAGTGGGAAAGGCCGAAGACCGCATGTATTTCAAGTATCACCGCGCCGCCCGCGACGAAGACAGCGGTCGATTTCTGGCCTGTAAGTCAAATCCCGATGCGTACTGGTTCGATGATTACGCCGAAGTGATCCGAGATTATCCCAT
The DNA here is from genome assembly GCA_003644175.1 of Planctomycetota bacterium. Lineage (GTDB taxonomy): Bacteria > Planctomycetota > Phycisphaerae > Sedimentisphaerales > Anaerohalosphaeraceae > B28-G16. The sequence continues at coordinate 988 of QNBS01000371.1, forward strand.
CGAGATGCCGTATAGATTGTACGAGCCCGAATAATGATCCGATCCACATGTCTGTGCTGTCTGATTGCTGTAATGAGCGCCTGCGGCTTTGCGCTTGAGCCCGAAGAGATACTCATCGTCGCCAACGCCGACAATCCGGATTCGTTGCAGATTGCCGATTACTACTGCCTCAGGCGATCCGTACCTCATGCCCATATTTTGAAACTTCCTCTCGGCAAAACACTGTCCGATACGATAACACGCCCCGACTATGATGTCCACATCGCACAGCCCATACGCAAGGCCCTGGAAAAAGGGGGCTTTTCCGGCAGCATAAAATGTCTTCTGACGGTATATGGAGTGCCTTTCAAGGTCGGTCCGAGAAAACCACTCCCCGCCGAATCCGCCAATCTGGCGTCCCTGCAAGAGCTTCTCGATAATAAAACCAGCCAACTCATAAAAGCGACCGATGATCTGGCCCGCCTCGGCGAACAGAAGAACAAGGCCTTCTCTTCGCCTGCATCGGGACAATCGGCAAAGGAAATCGTCCGCCGGCTGGAATCCGATTTCAACAAGGCCCTCTCTGCGGTCAATGATATAAAGGACAAAACTCAAAGGGCCCGGCAACTGAAAGAGTGGATAAGGCTCTATCAGGCGGCCTTCGGCAGGGCTCGCGCGGCTCAAAGGGCGGCCCGCATCGACGGTGTGAGTCTGCAAATGACCTCATCCCAGCGCCTTCTCGCCGGCAATACCTACCGGCTTATTGCGCAGGCGGACAAGGAAAACTGGGACTGTCGGCGAAAGTTAAAGTCCGGCGTTTACGCCAAACTCGAAAATATGGCGGGCCTGGCCGGCGCCGCCAAGATGCTCATTACCGATATCGACTGCATCAAGGGCGCCGAAACAAGCGCCTCGGTGGACAGCGAATTATCGATGCTCATGTTTGATGACTACAAATTACACCGCTGGCGGGATAATGAGTTGAAGAGGCGCGTGCTTTGGATCGGCACGAAAACGCTTATGGTATCGAGGCTCGACGGGCCCGACAGCGAAATTGCCATGCGACTGATTGACAAGGCCCTGGCCGCGGAAAAAAACGGACTCAAGGGAAACGCCTGCTTTGACAAGCGTTATGGGGCGACTCCTGATGCCGGTTCGCAATACGGTCAATATGATCGCTCGATACAGCTGGCCGCCGAACTCACAGGCCGGCGGACAAGCCTGAACGTTGTCATGGAAAAGACTTCGGCACTCTTTGCCCCCGGCGACTGCCCCGACACGGCGCTCTATTGCGGCTGGTACAGCCTCAAGAAATATGTCGATGCCTTTGAGTTTGTCGACGGCGCCGTCGGCTTCCATATAGCAAGCTTCGAAGCCATCGACCTCCGAGACGGCGAAAGCAGCCAGTGGTGTCCCGCAATGCTCGTCGATGGAATCACCGCAACCCTCGGCCCCGTCGCCGAACCTTACCTTGGCGCATTCCCCATGCCCGATGAATTCTTTGCCGAACTCATAAGAGGAAGGTGTCTTGTCGAGGCCTGGTACAGAACAAAGCCTTACAATTCCTGGCAAATGCTCCTTATCGGCGACCCGCTATATACGCCTTTTCGGGCCGCCAAATAATTATTGATCCTGTATGACGAAACTGGCCCCTTCGCTCTCCGAAGGGATGTAGGCCCCGATGGGGCAGAGCACCTTGCTGGCGGCATCGCAGCGTATGATTATCTTCCACAATGCGTCAAGGGCCGCTTTTTCGTGGTCAGTCTCAGGAATCATCATGATCCGCGTAGCACTTTCAATAGAAATCTTCATACTCGGCTCCCTTTGGATTAAGTCAAGTCTCTCTGCACAACCGCACCGCCAAATCTCATAGGAACCAACATACCAACTCTCGCCAAAAAGTCCACCC
>QNBS01000372.1 GCA_003644175.1 Planctomycetota bacterium
ACTGGGCAATCCGCGAACTCAAAAAACCAATCCCCCCGTCCGGCAGCCAGCAGCCGTTGTAATCGTGCCACGGTCCCCTGGTCAACTGCGTAAGCCCCGTCCCGTCAACATTGATCGTCCACAGGTGATACCCTTCATCCTCCTTCTGACGCCGGCTAAACAAAATCGTCCGGCCGTCATAAGAAAGATCGCAATCCAGAATCTGACCCGTCGGCGAACTCACCAATTCAACCGGCTCAGCACCACCGTCGCCCGGCGAAACAACATACAGCCCGCCGCCCGCCTTGAAGCCCTCGTAATGATAAGTATAGACATGCGTCGCCGAAATCTCATGCCGCTTAATAACAACAAGCCGGTCAATATCGAACAGCAAAACCTCACGCTGCAACTGCTTCAACTCGACCTGCGCCTCGTCCGCCCTGCCGACTAATTCCTCCAATCGCGCCAGATGCCCGCCCGCCTGCGGATACTTATCGCCGTACCTGGCGCTTTGTGCCTCTATCAAACCCCTCAGTTTCTCGCAGTCAACCTCAATCGCCCACGGCGTACTCTTCAGCTTGATCGACCGCAGATGAGCCTTGAGTTTCTTCTCATTGACCCCGACGCTAAACACCTCGATCTCCGAAGCGCCGGGATTCGGACCGCCATAAGAACTCGTAAACCGAATCGTCAGTTTCTTCAACTCGACAGTCTTGCCGAAATTGATCGGCTGAGGACCATCCGCCATCTCCAGCCTGCCTTTGATAAGCGGCGCCGGATCATCGTCGACCAGGACCACATAATCCTTCCAGCACTCGTTATCGAACCACGCCGTCCGCCCGTAATAAACAATCGCCCCCACCGTAACCGGCTCCGCCCACTCAAACACCAGCGCCGCCCCATCCCGATGCGTATCGCCCTTGACGCACCAGGCCTTGCCCGGATCGCCATTACCACCGCGAACCGGAACCACACCGTCCGCCACAAACTTCGCCAGGTAGCGCGTGCTGTACTCCGACTCAGCGCTGATCTTCGCCTTAGGCGCAAGATTCTCCAACCCCGCAATCCGAACCGACGCAGCGCCCGCCAACCCGCTCAAAAAAAATATACAAGCCGGCAAAACCATCGACATTATTCGCTGCCCTGGCCTCATGCCCATTAACCTTCTCCTGACTTTCTCAAAACACATTCTAAGTCGATAAATCCAGTTATCAGTATACCAGATTAGCCGCGATTTCACAAGAAAGATGCCACATTTTAGCGATCCCCCTTCGCCGCCGTATCATGGCGCTTTTTTGCCTTCTGACGCACCAAAAAACACTTGCAAATTGCCCGTAAAGCAATAGAATCCCTGAATCGCGATATCGCCGGGAAAGTCTATTATGATGAAAGGACATTAACATGGCGTCAGCTAAGTTTCACCATTTCGGCGTCCCCACAACCGTCAGGGCCGAAAACGAGATTTTCATCGAAGGCGCCCGAGTCCACGTCACAGACCCCGAATCCCACCCCTACGGGATCGAATTCCTCCGTTTCGAACCCGACAGCCAAATGCCGGATATCCTGAAAACCAAATGTCACGCAGCATTTATGGTCGAAAGCCTCGAAAACGCCCTCAAAGACCAAAACGTCCTCATCGCCCCCTTCGACGCCGGCGACACCATCCGCGTGGCCTTTATCACCGACGGCGACGCACTAATAGAACTCATGGAAACCAAATAATCTCCCCCACCCATCAGTGAAAAGGAAAATGCAAATGTCATCGAAAAAATTCGTAAACGAACCGGACAATCTGGTAAGTGAACTGCTGGAGGGTTTCGCCCTGGCCCACAGCAGCCAAATCGAGCTAACGGTCGGCAACCTCATCGTTCGCGCAAAGGAAAAGCCCAAAGACAAAGTCGCTCTCGTTACCCTGGGCGGCAGCGGCCACGAGCCGGCCCTTAGCGGTTTCGTCGGCGACGGCATGCTCGATATAAGCGTGCCCGGCGAGGTCTTCGCCGCACCAGGCCCGCCGCGAGTAATCGAAGCAATCCGCATGGCCAACCGGGACGCAGGCGTGCTTCTTGTCGTGCTGAACCACGAAGGCGATGTGATGAGCGCAAACGTAGCCATGCAGATAGCGAAAAAAGAAGGCCTGAATGTCAAGCACATCCTCACCCACGAAGACATCGCCGCGCCCAGCCGCCGGGACCCCAAAGACCGGCGGGGAATGTCGGGCTGCCTCTTCGTCATCAAGGTCGCAGGCGCAGCCGCCGAGAAGGGCTGTTCGCTGGATGAGTGCCTCGAAATCGCCGAGCGCATGGAAAAGAACATGGCCGCATTAGCAGTCGCCGTATCCGGCGCCTCGCATCCCGCCACCGACCAGATCATCGCCCAGGTGCCGCCCGGGCGGATGAACGTCGGCATGGGTCAGCACGGCGAAGCAGGCCAGGGCGAAATGGACCTGGAATCCGCCGACGACACAGCAGAGATCATGCTCGACATGCTCCTGAAAGACCTCGACATAAAAACCGGTGAAAAACTGCTCGTCATGATAAACGGAGTCGGCTCGACAACACTAATGGAGCAGTACATCATTCTCCGTGCCGTAAACCAACTGCTCGAAAAAAAGGGCGTCACATTAGCCAGATCACTCGTCGGCGAGTTCCTCACCGTACAGGAAATGGGCGGCTTCCAGATGGTAATAGCAAGAATGGACGACGAACTACTCGAGCTTTGGGACGCCCCCTGCAACTGCCCGGCCCTGAAAATGTAATATCAAATTCAATTATTTAAAGCCGATTGACCGTCAGTGTCATTCCCGCGAAACACTTGTCATTCCCGCGAAACACTTGTCATTCCCGCGAAACACTTGTCATTCCCGCGAAACACTTGTCATTCTCGCGAAACACTTG
>QNBS01000373.1 GCA_003644175.1 Planctomycetota bacterium
ATTCAGGAGAGGGATGCACGCCTGCGGCGCGTGTTCTATCTGATGGTGGTGGTTGGTTCATTTTCTCCCCCTGTTTTTTTGGTATCGCTTTATCCTCAACTATGTGGCGTATTATACCACATTTGGGGCGAAAAATCAAGCTTTTATCGGGCGGAATGAGCATTTAGTTGTTAGTCGTTGGTCGGGGGGACTTACACGGACGGACCTGGAGCAGCATAGCCGCAACCAAAGAGAATGTAGCCACGAATTTTCACCAATTGACACGAATTATTCTTGATTTTAATGGCCGCGAAAAGGCACAAAAGGCACAAAAAAAACAAAAGTTGCTTATCTTGGGATTGAGACTTAACTTTCTGTATTTCAAGCAGTTATGAAGGGGCTCATTAAACAAAGCGTTACAACTTACACCTTAAAGAGGGGAAATAATGGTCTTGACACCGTCACAAGGCTCGGTGTTGGGTTTTTTTGTGTTCTTCGGCCTTTGGGGGGCAGAAGTTGTTTAGCGGGATTGTGTTGGGGCGAAAACCGGGCACTGTTACCTGTTTATGGTCGCCAAGGGCGGCCGCAAGGGCCGCCCCTACTTTGATTGTTTCAGCATTTCAAGCGCCTGTCTGTCGTTGTGGCTGTTGGCGTGTTCTTTTAGGTAAGCGCGGTGGCGGTTCAGGATGTCTTTGAACCTGGGATTGTCGGCCTGGTTTAGCATTTCGCCGGGGTCGTTTTCCATGTCTATTAGCGATTGGCGGCGTTGTCCTTCACTATACAGACAGTATTTGTATCGATCGCTGCGGACCATTCGGCCGTGGGGCTTTAGGTCCTTGCCGTCCACGGGGTCGCCTTGGACCATGTGGTTGGAAGAAACGATATACTCTCGCTTCCAGTTGGGCGTCTTGCCCATGGCCGGGGCCTTTAAGCTCTTGCCCGGCAAGTCGGCAGGGGCGCCGATACCCGCAAAATCACAGATGGTCGGAATGGTGTCTATGCCTGTGTTGAGTAATATCTGCGAAACGCCTTTTGGAGTTTTGCCTTTCCAACTGATGATGAACGGGACCCGGACGGATTCATCGTAGAAGACGGTCTTCTGGTTCCATCGATGTGCGCCATGGCAATCGCCGTGATCGCTCAGGAAAACAACAAGGGTGTTGTCTTCGTGTCCGGATTCGCGCAGAGCTTTCATTACACCGCCAACATAGCCGTCCGCTCTTTCGATGAGGCGATAGTAGCCCCATATATGGCGTCGCCAGTCCTCTTCGGTGTAGTTTCCCACCGGGAACCTCCTGTTGGCATGGAATGATTTGCGCATGTAGGTCATGATGTCTGTTTCATTGGCGGGCGGTGCGGCGTTTGTTCTGAGTGGCGGGCGCTCGTTGATTGGGGGCGGCCGGCCAATCGAGCCGCCGGGGAGTTTCTCTTTTCGCGCCCATTCGCATATCTCGTGCGGACTGAGGAATGAGGCCACGGCGAGGAATGGCTTGTCGTGTTTGGCTTTCAGGAAAGCAGCGGCCGGAGCAGCGTCAAGCCTGGCTTTTCCCTCCACAAGCGTTTCAAATCCGTGCACCTGTTTTTTCTTGCTGCTGAAAGCAATATGCCATTTGCCGAAGTAGGCGGTTTCGTAACCTGCATCCTTGAAAATAGTTCCCATGAATGCAAACCGGTCCGGTTTCAGTTTGGGTGCGCTGTTTGTCTGGACGCCGGTCTGGTGGGGGTATCGGCCGGTAAACATGGACGTCCGCATGGGCACACAGAGGGGATTGGGGGAGTATGCACGCGCAAAGCGCATGCCGTTGTCCGCCAGCGAATCCATGTGGGGGGTGTGAAGATACTTCTTGCCCATGACGCAGCTCATCGCATCGGCGAACTGCTGGTCCGTCATGATAATCAAGATATTCGGCCTTCCGGACGAGCCGGTATTCTCAGTTCGCCCTTGAGTCGCCATAGCAAGAACACTTGCGCCGGAGAGTTTCAAGAAGGTTCTTCGTTCCATTGTTTAATCCTTTCTTATCAATTATCCGCCATTATAGATCAATCTGAGCAATAAGTCAATCTGGCATTTAATTTCATATCATTGCTCCGTTTTGCCGCGGATCGACCTGCTAATGCTCCCGTTGACCATGCGATTTGCAGATTGTATCCGCCGCACGGTCCGTCGACGTTCATTACTTCGCCTGCGAAGAACAGGCCCGGGCAAAGCTTTGACTGCATTGTGGTCGGATCGATCCCAACGGTATCCACGCCGCCGCGTGTAATGGCAGCTTCTTCGATGGGGCGGGCGGAAACGATATGCACCGTGAGCTTTTTCATTACATTCAGCAACTTGTCCCGTTTATCTTTGGACAAATGCGAGCCCGTGGCGTCGGCACAATCCGCCATGAGGCACAACTGCCGGCAAAGTGCGCCGGGGAAAAACTCACACAGCGATCCGACGATGCGCTTCTTAGAATGCGCGTTGCACAGGGCGATCAGCTTTTGGTCCAGGTCGTGCCGGTTCATGCCGACGAACATGTCGATGTTCAACTCGATGCTTGTTTTGGCGTCAAGCAAATGATTCGCCAATTGCCGACTGAGATCAAAGACGGCGGGGCCGCCAACGCCGTCATCGGTGAAGATCATCGGCCCGACCGCGGAAGCGATTTTCCTCCCGCTGAGCTTTGCCTTGATTTCGGCGTGCTCAATACCAATTCCCTGCAGGTTTTTGCACCATTTCTCCGTCGTTATCAGCGGCGCCAGGGCCGCGTTCGGCTCGATAAGGGCGTGTCCTAATGAGGCCGCCAGGGCATAGCCGTCTCCGGTCGAACCGGTGTTGGGCCAGGATGCGCCTCCGGTGGCGATGATTACGCAGCGGGATTTGATCGAATCCTTGTCGCTCTTTAAGAG
>QNBS01000374.1 GCA_003644175.1 Planctomycetota bacterium
AATAGATGAAATAGCGCAAATGTAGTGAAGACTTTTAGCTAAAATCGCCCTTGGCGTTATCAAAAACCCCCATCAAAACCCACAACTGCGTAACTTGGGCTAATTAATAGACCCGGAGCCTGTCGCATTAACTCGGCGCGCAGGTCATTGCCGGCGGCTGTGCGGCGTGCCGATAATCCGCCATGCGTGTCTGCCAAGGACCAAAGACACCACATCGCTCCCGGAGTAAGCTATTCGACCGGCAAGCAGGCCGTATGCGATTATGAAACCCCAGATGAGTCCCCCTATGTGCGCCCAGTGGGCGGTGCCTGTGTTCTGCCCCAGGCTGACGGCTATGACATCGAACATGATGTAAAAAAGCACAACCCAAAAACCACGCACCGCGAAGCACTTAAACGAAAGGCGAAATCCCAGGAGCAAGCCCCACCGCATCCATATAGCCATGTAAATCTTGTGAACAGGATACAGCAGCAGGTATGCTCCCGCCAACCCCATAACCGCTCCGGATGCACCCAACATTGCCGTCGGCGGCCTTGCGCCTAACATTGCAAGATAGGTCAGCGCCGCGGCAATCGCCAGGATCGGATACATAATCACCATCAGGATATTGCCGATAGCGGCGTTTACCCGCGACCCGAAGACGAGAAAGAACAGCATGTTGCCGGCAAGATGAAGTATGCCGCCGTGCAGGAATGCGTGAGTAATCAGTTGCACATACCTGTATTCACCGAAGCATCGCTGCTCTGGAGTCAACGCGTTCAAAGCGGCGACGTCCAGCTCGGCTTTCGGCGTTGTGCCGCTCAGCGCCTCTCTCTTGGCGTAGAATGCCTCCGCGTCGCCGTAGTTGCTGTACTCGTAGAGCATCTGAATCCGCTGAGGGTGGGGTTTGGCGTCGCCGCCCCAGAGCATAAGGTTCTTGGCGGACCTCATCTGCGCCGAACCCGAAATCTCAAGGGCGAGAAACCAGATGCTGACCAACACGGTCACGGCTACCATACCCCACGTCGCGTAAGGCTTGTGTGTGCCCATCGCCTCGGAATACACTGGGTAAACGCCAAACGGTATCAGCCAGCTTACCGCCTTTACGACCCTGTGAGCCTTATCCTCAAGTTCGTCCGGATTCACGTCCCACGCCGTGAGAATCGGCCTGCCGTTCTTGATGTAGATTCCGCAGCGGGCGCAAACCGGTGCGCCGTCGGGCAGCTTGCGCAGGCAGCTTGGACAGATGATCTTGCTCCTGCCGACGAGGGCTTCTCCTCCCGCTTCCATATCGGCAATCCCCGGCCCTATGCCAACGGTGGCGATGTCTGCATCGGAGGGGGTTCCATGTTCTCCCGGAACCTCCACGAAACTGCCACAGGCCGGGCATTCCATAATGTTGCCCGCCGAGCTTTTCCGAGCCTCCACGTTACCGTCACACATCGGGCACGCAAAGCTGATCGTAGCAGCAGGCGCCGCGGCCGCAGTTGGCTTGGCGCCGCCGGCCCGACCATGCTCCCCGAGCAAAGTCCCTAACAACGGAACACGGACGGCATTGGCGCACGTCGGACACTTGCCCTTTTTGCCGGCGTGCATCTTTCGTACGGAGATTCCCCCGCCGCACCGGGTGCACTTAAACTTCATCCTGTCCGAGTCGCCGGGGACGATTAAGGCGGCGCCGCATTTGCACTTGCCCTCCTTCCCCGCGTAATCGCTACTTGCCGACAAATGCTTCCCGCACCTGGGGCATTCAAACTTGACAGCCATTTTTCCTCCCGGCCTGCCGCGATTTATCCTTGTTTCTCCGATACCTTGCCAATACCCCTGGCGACACTATCCGCTACCGCAACGGTCCAAATATACCACAATCCGGTAATGGAAGCAAGGCGAATACGACCGACAGACACACCTGACGGTGGCGGCGTTATAAGGGGACCGTTCAGTTCACCACATCAGATCGACTATCACCGCCTCAATGTTTCGCCCGCCGTCCATTCAAAGCAACTGCCCCTTGAACGGGCCGCTGTTATGCACTAAAACAGCAGTGGGCAGCGGCTCCAGAATCTCGATGAGCCGGTTTGCGTACTCTTCTTCGGCGCCTGCCTCCGGCGGCATCAGCCCTAAGAAGACCACATCGGCCTCGGCGCTGGTTTCCTGCATGGTCTCGACAACGCTCTTACCCTCCTCCAACACGATCACATCCTGCCTGGCCTTGATACGCACCGCCTCGATCAGCGCCGTCAGACTCTGCTCGATGTCGGGCCGGGTCATGTCCTTGGTCACAATCGTGCGCAGGTTAATCTGAGCTTCCCGCCACAGCGGATTGACCGAGAGCAGATAGGCAAGCAGCAGCATAAGATCGCCGTTGTTGTACTTGCCGCGCCACCAGATATCGATCCGGTCGAAGCGCCGCGGACCTTCCGGCGGCGTCGGGTGGATAATCAGCGAAGCCTTGCCGATACCCGCCAACTGACGAATAATCTTCAGCAGCGATTGCAGTTTCTCCGCCCGGCTGGGCCAGCCGAAGGCGACCGTATTGGCGCGCATCGCCCCGATCCCGTTGGCCTGCACGATGTTCAGCACGCCGCTTTCGAAATCCTCCATCACATCCACTTCGCTGAATGCAACGATCCCCTCGCGTCGCAGGATGCCCGCCATTTCTTCGCTGCGGTTGGAGACAACTTCGGCGTTCTCCGCCGGGCTGCCGGCGATCACATCGCAGACCGTGAGAATGCCGCGATTCTGATTGAACCACGCCGCCATGCGAAGCTGGCCCGTGCGTTTTTCGAGCTGGTCGGCAAAGAGCAGGATATTCGGACGCCAGTTTCGCGGATCGCCAACCTGTTGCGTCAGCCGGCAAAGCGCAAACCGACTGAGCGACCCCCACAG
>QNBS01000375.1 GCA_003644175.1 Planctomycetota bacterium
CTTGAGTTCTTCCAGCAACCGGGCCTGCTTTTTCTCACTCAGACACGGGAGGAATTCATAGCCGCCCAGGTTCCTCGCCAGGCGAATACGCGACGAGATGACGATTTCGGCGCCCGGGCCGGAGCCGTCGAACCACTGACTGACATGATGACTCAAATCCGCAGGTCTCATTTCACCTTCTCTATCATATCCCTGAGTTTCGCAGCCGTTTCATAGTCCTCATCTCTGACCGCCTCTTCGAGTTGCTGTTTCAGATTCACCAACTTGATCCGGTCGCGGGCCTCGGCCGGTGCCGTCGAAGGCGTCTTGCCGCAATGTCGAGTCTTGCCGTTATGCGCCCTTTCAATGATCACCTTGAGTTGCTCGCCGAAGACATCGTAATCGTGCGGACAACCCAACAGACTCTTCTCGGCGAATTGCTTGAGCGTCATTCCGCAGGAGGGGCATTGGATGTCTGCCGACAAATCCGCCGCACCCGGCCCCGATTCGGACTGAACGGCCAGCAGCGTACTGAGCAGTTCGTTGATGGGAATCTGGCTCTTGACCGCCAGACCCTGCTTCTGTGCGCACGCCTCACAAAGATGGGTCTCGGCGCGAAGCCCTTCGGTGATCTCGGTCAGATGGATCGTAGCGGTTTGTTCATTGCACGATTGACACACCATAAAGTCCCGACCTCTCCAAAACGTATTTGTCCAAACCCTGCATTACTATCGTCCATAAACGCGAATCACTGCACCCCAAACCGGTTATCGGCAGTATTTCGCCCGGCAGCCATCGGCCTCGGTCACTTCTGCGTACACCAGCTTCAGCCGGTTCGCCAACATCGGCTCGATTCTGTCATATATGTATTGAGCCACATTCTCCGCCGAGGCATTGCAACCTGCAAAACAGTCCAGCTGCTCAAGCCTGACCCCGGCAAATGGTCCTGTAACATCCGCAATCATGGCCTTGAGGTTGTTGAAATCCACCGCCAGACCCGTCTCGTCGAGCTCGTCGGCGCTGACAGCGACGCGTACGGCCCAGTCATGGCTGTGCAGCGGCTCTTTGCCGCCGTCCGCCATCGTCAACTGATGCGATGCTGTAAACGTACTTTCAACCGTTACCGTATACAAAACCCGACTCCCGAGCAAGCCGACGACGCCTTAACCAGCCTCTTTTTGCCGCGAATCTCAACGTTTCAACCACTTCTATATTATTCTACGCCCCGAAGGACAATTTTGCAAGCGGCTGTCGGGCGCCGATTGCGATTTATCGCAAAGCCAGGTTACTTTTTGCCGCGTTCGGCGAGGCGTCTTTTGACCTTTTCGTAGACCGAAAGTGGAATAAGCCTGGAGACGTCGCCCCCTAAGATCGCCACCTCGCGGACCATAGTGGAGTTGACAAAGCCGAATTCCTCGCTGGTCATGACAAAGACCGTCTCGATTCCCGCAACCGAACGGTTGGTCATCGCCATCTGGAACTCATACTGCACATCGGTTAGATTTCGCAGGCCGCGCAGCATGACGTCGGCTTTCATTCGAGCGGCAAACTCGACGGTCAGACAGTCGTAGCTTTCCACCGACACGCCCGGCATATCCTTGACAAGCTCCCTGATCATCTCCACACGCTCGGCAGGCGAAAAGAGCACATCCTTCACCGGGTTCTGACCCACAGCCACAATGAGGTTGTCGAAGAGTTTCAGACCGCGCTCGATGACATCGACGTGGCCGTTTGTAATCGGATCAAACGAACCCGGGAAAATCGCTGTAACAGATTTATGTTCCAAATCAAAAACCTCATTTAGCCCACGCCGGGCTGTTTTGGTAATTCGTATCTGTTTAGAGTTTAGGATTTAGTGCTTCGGATTTCCGACCATTTTACGCATAACTTTATATACAAAACACTAATCGCCTGCTTCCTGAGGCGCGTAATCCAGCGACTCCAACAGAACATCTTCGAGGTCCTGTGCGGCATTTTCTATCTTTAGCTGGTTCATGATGTACTCGGTGGCGGCAAATCTCTGCACGGCGATCTTTCTTACGGTCTCGAAACGAAAGCTCTCTTTGAGCCGTGCCTGCCAATAGCGATAGTCCACCTTTCGTTTCCAGCTTTCCATGACGTCGGATACGCCCTTGCCGCGAATCACATTTCTTCTGAATTCGTTAAAGACCCCCACGGCGCCCATATCGTCGAGATTTCGCGCATCGGAAAGTATCTTCGCCTCCGTCAGGTTGGTCTCTCTGCTCTCCGACTCGACAATGATGTTGTTAACCTTGTCGATCTTCGCCGCAGACAGCGTCTCGGCGAGTTTGTCCGAAACTATCTGTATGGAAAAATCTCTCAGATCGGCCGAATTAACATCGGCAAGAACCAGTCGCGACGAGACATCTTCGGCCTCGGCATAGCGGGTAAAACCCGAATCGGCAAAACAGGTCGCCGCGACAAGACAAAAGCGGTCGATCGGCACGTCGGCCTCGACGAGTTCGCCCAATCTGCAAATATGTTCGACATTTCGCAGGATTCTCTGCGTCCTGTCCCAAAGCCAGTTGTCCTCATCGCCGCCGGGCGCCGACCGCGTCAGGACCTCCCGGGCGAGGCGGCGAATCATATCTATGTCCGACATAAACACTCCTTTATATGGCAGCCTGACCTTTCCGTATATACTGCTCACGATTGCCAATTCCCGTTTATACGCGGGTAAGTAACCTTATAACGGTAACTTAAAACCCCACTCGCGGGAATTTACTACCCTTAAGGGTATATATCTTATCGTTCTTTGGGCCGAATGAGTCAAGTCTTTTTGGCTTTTTCAGGCCAGTTCCTGTCAAGATGGCGGACAGTATACCACTTTCTGTGCCCATTTAC
>QNBS01000376.1 GCA_003644175.1 Planctomycetota bacterium
CATGAATTAGCTCATATTCGCCGTTTCGATTACCTGGTAAACCTCTTGCAGACGGTCGTTGAGACACTGCTGTTTCATCACCCGGCCGTCTGGTGGATATCGCACAAAATCCGCAGCGAGCGCGAGTGCTGCTGCGACGATGCGGTCGTAAAATTGACATCCGACGAGTTGAACTACGCAAAGGCATTAACCGCCATCGCCGACTTGCGCCGGGACGTTCCACAATTGGCGGTCGCCGCAACCGGCGGCTCGCTTCTAAGCCGAATCCAGCGAATACTCGGCCTGTCGAGCAAAAAGACCCTCACCGGAAGCACATGGCTCGCATCCCTCCTGGCCCTGGTAATATGCATCGCCGCCGCAGTTTCAATCGTAAACGCCGCCGCCGCACCTCCTCGCGATGCCGCCGCCCAAAAGCAAATTGTGGGCACATGGGACATGATCGAGGCCACCGGTCCTGATGCCGGCGATGTTAAATCCATGACCGTCGTATTCGACGCCGATGGCGGATGGATGGCCGAGTCTGTGGATTCCAAGGGCCAAAAGGACGGCGACGAAGGAAAATATACATTCAAGGATGGACGCGTACGCTTCGACAATGACGATGATGTGGTCATCGAAATTGAAGCTGACCGCATGACTATCAGAGCAAGCGACACAACCTACACGTTCAAAAGGCGAGATGATGCTGAACTGGTCTCCGACGAGGCACGGTCCCTGGTTGGCTCATGGCGTTCCGAAGAGGTTTGGGATGACGGTGTCAAGAAAGATGACGTCATGATGGACATTGAACTGAATGCCGACGGCACATGCTCGTTTTTGGTTACAAAAGAGGGTGTCAGCCATACCGATTCGGCCACTTATTCGGTGAAGGGAAACAGGATCATATTCAAAGGAGGCCGGGAACTGGATCCATCGACAATAGCCGTTCTCGAAGGCGACACACTCACCATCAGCAGCCGCGGCGACAGGGCCATTTTGAAGAAATACGAGCCCCGCATGTCTCCTTACGTTGGTTCGTGGCTGTTTGCCAATGAGGCGATTATGACCATTGGCGAGTCGGGATCGGTTACTATGCAGCGCTTTAATGGCGACGCCGAACAGGGAACCATCGTCTACTCCAAAGACGGAAAACCGATTCTTCGTAACGACAACGGTGAATACTCGATAACAGTTTCCGGCGATCTTCTGCTTATGAAGGAAATAGGCGATGCCGATGACAGCGGGTCAGCGCTCAAACGTATCACGATTGACGAGCGGTTTGTCGGTTCATGGAGTGCAATCAATATTCCTAACTATCCGTCTAAGATCACTGCTATTTTTCTCGATCTTAAAGATAATGCAACATTCGTCCTGCAGTCTGAGGGGGAAGGCTCATCCGGCCAGCCGGTACGGGGTGTCTACACTGTCGACGGCAATACGATTCAGCTTTTTAGCGGCCAGGACGATCTGTTGAGCACTGCGTCTGCTCGTTATCATAATGGTACGATCAGGATAGGCCTGTCGACAACTGCAGCCGTGCTCAAGAAGGACGTCCCCAATCCCTTCGACGGCGCCGAGCATCCCATGTTCGGCGCCATGCTGACTTCAACCGAAAGTCAAAGCGGCCAAATTTGGCTTGATCTGGATACCGGCAACTCTGTCGGCAAAGATCAGTGGGAGCGTATGACCAAATCCGACAGGTCAATGTATGAGTTGACGCTGGATAAAGGGACGGGACTTAGAATTCAGCTTACTCTCGCCTCGGATGCCGCAAGGATGCTCCCAAATCGCCGCCATAGTGGCGATTTCCAAAGACATGCAATCGAAATAGTCAAGCATCTTCCGTCGCTCAAAAAAAGCAAGCTGCGCACCACTGACTACAAAGGCGGTATCTTCCTGGGGGTCCTGACCGACCGGGGCCGACTTGCAGTGGTTGAAATGCTGACGCCAACCGCAACCGATGAAACACCCATAGGCTGGTCCCTTGCAGAGATAACACAAACCCACGGCAATGAGTCGCAGGTAAATGTGCTGACCCAAACCGACCCTGTCGAAAAAGAAACGGTCGAAATCAAATCAAGCCGTGTGACAATCCCCGATGCCGGTGAAGGCGCGTTGCCTGAGCACCCCGCCGGATACGAATGGCGGCCCCTTAAGATGCGTATTGCTCTCGCTCAAGGCGCCGCCATTCGTTCATGGAAACCCTACTCTTCCTCTTCCTCGTCCTCGTCCTCGTCATCGTCATCGTTGTCTTTGGGCTTCTTCGGCTTGTGCGATTTTTTCTTTGATTTGCCCTTGTCCTTTTTGTTACGACCGTCTTCATCTTCGTCGTCGGATGCACCGATCCCCCATCTCGGCCTGGTGCCTCCGTACTTGACACTGGCTTCGGCGGCGCCTTCGTCATGGTGCACCTCTACCGTGTAATTGCCCTTGTCATAACCCTTAAGCTCACGGGCATCGCCAAACGTCGCCTCGCATTCCCATACACGCACATCGCCGGCCTGGCGAAACCACGTCCTGACATTATCGACCACGGTGTTCGGCTCATCTGTAATCCGCAGCCGGTTGCCTTTCGGCGTGATAACATCTACAAGATTCACGCTCGTATCCGTCTCCACGGCGGCATAGAATACATACTCCAGATCACCGGCGGCATCCAGACCGCCATAATGCCACACGGTAGCCAACTCCACGCTGCCGATATGCTCGGAAGCCACATACGACGGCGCATCCGCCGCAGGTTTCCCCGGCTGCCCTGCTCCATCGTCGGCAGGGGGAGTGCCGGGCGTATCGGCCGGCGGCGGATCGGTCGGCGGAATAGCGGGCGGGTCCGCCGGTGGAGTGCTCGGCGGGTCAGTCGGTGG
>QNBS01000377.1 GCA_003644175.1 Planctomycetota bacterium
CCGGCCTTTATCAACTGGACGGCGTATTCGTACATCTGCTGAAAGTAGTCGGAGGCGTAGTAGAGGCGGTCCTGCCAGTCGAATCCGAGCCAGCGAACGTCCTGCTTGATGGCTTCGACGTATTCATCTTCTTCCTTGATGGGATTGGTGTCGTCGAAGCGCAGATTGCACAGGCCGCCGGGATTTTCGGCGGCAATGCCGAAATTCAGACAGATGCTTTTGGCGTGGCCGATGTGCAGATAACCGTTGGGCTCCGGCGGAAAACGCGTGTTCACACGCCCATCCCACTTGCCGCTCGCATTATCCTCGGCGACGATAGCCCGCACAAAATCCAGCCGCTCGGCCGATTCGGGCTCGCCGCCATGGCGTCCAAGCCCTTTGCCCGAGTTGTCAGGCTCTGCCCCAGATGATTTCATTAAGGTACCTCAGTCAAAAAAGCAACGCTCGTTCCATACGGGTCATAGACCCAACCCAAGAGAGGCTCGTACCGCCTCCCTGACTTTGCCGGCAATTCACCTGTCAAGGGCTTCATAAAGAACCATTCCTTTCTCTGTTATCTCCTTGAGGAAGCAATCACCCATTGCCAGCCTTTGCTGCAATTGCCCTGGGGTCCTGACCAGCAGGTCAAGAGGAAACGGCGGGTGAACACGGCGGCGAATCTCGGTCGCAGTGCGCCAGGATTTGCCCTCGTGTTTCATTACAACCAACAGGTCAACATCGGAATCTTTTGTCGCCCGGCCATGCGCATGCGAGCCGAACAGCAGAATTCGATCAGGATGAAACTCGTCTGCAACCCGACGGCTGAAATCCTCTATTTCTCTTAGTGTCGCCATGTGCGTAAGATAATCCGGATTCAGGACCTTTGCAACTGAAAAAAAAAGCCCGGACATTCTCGGGGATGTGCAATTATTTGGTCTATCTGGTTCTTGACATGGGGGGTTTTGTCGCTTAAGGTTGTCAATCTTTGTTTTGTGGACTATTAGAGAGGTTTTTAATGATCGTTACTCGTTTTGCACCGTCGCCGACGGGGTATCTGCATGTTGGCGGGGCTCGGACGGCCCTTTTCAACTGGCTTTATGCGCGCCGGAATGGCGGCAAATTTATACTTCGCATCGAGGATACCGATCTGAAGCGGAATACGCCGACTGCGATACAGCAGGTGATTGCCGATTTGCGGTGGCTGGGTATCGACTGGGACGAAGGGCCCGAGGTCGGCGGGCCGAACGGGCCTTATCTGCAGTCGGAGCGTTGCGACATTTACGATAAGTATGTGCGACAACTTCTCGCCGAGCACAAGGCCTACTACTGCTTCGATAGGCCGGAGGAACTGACGGCGATGCGGGATAAGGCGACGGCCGAAAAAAAGAGGTTTGTTTACCCCCGCCGGGAAGTTTTTCCGACGGACGAAGATGCCGAAAAGGCCCGCCGGCAGGGTCGGCCTGTCACCGTTCGTTTCGCCGTGGATCAGGATGCCGCGATTGTCGTTGAAGATGTGGTGCGCGGTACGGTCCGGTTCGGGCCGGGGGAAGTGGGCGACTTCATTATTCAAAAATCCGACGGTTTTCCCACTTATCATTTCGCTGTGGTCGTCGACGACGAGTTGATGGGCGTAACGCACGTCATCCGCGGGCAGGAACACCTGATGAATACGCCGGGCCATCAGGCGCTGCAAAAGGCGCTTGGGTTCAGGATACCCGTTTATGCTCATATGTCGGTTACGGTGAGCGATACGGGCGGCAAACTCTCCAAACGCGAAAGGCCCAAGGCGCTGCGCAAGGCGATCAAGGCAGCCGAAGATATCGATGCCGAAAAACTTGCCGAGGCGGGCGGTATCTCGATAGAGGAGTTTGGCCGTTTTGTCACGGGCAAGGGTGCGCCCGACATGCCGAGCATCGATGCTATGGCAAAGTCTCTGGGTGTGGCGCTTCCCGAGATAAATGTTGTGGATTTTTTCAGGGGCGGCTACCTTAGGCGGACTTTGGTGAATTTTCTTGCGCTGTTGGGCTGGAATCCGGGCGACGACCGCGAGGTTATGGAGGTCGATGAACTGATAGAAGCGTTCGATATTTCGCGGATGGCAAAGGCCAACAGTCTTTTCGACCGCAAGAAGTTGCTGTCGTTTAACACCGAGCATATCCAAAGGGCGGGTGTTGAGGAGTTGAAAGTGTGTTTTCGGGATTATCTCCGGGAAATCGGCTCTCCGGTCGATCATGCCGACGACGCACTGCTCGGACGGCTGATCGAAATAAACAAAGGCGCCCGAACGCTTGGAGATATCGAGCGAAAGAGCAGGTTCCTTTTCGTTGAAAACGACGCCGTTGAATATGACGACAAGGCCGTGGGCAAGGTGCTGCTCAAGCATGACGGATTGGCCGTACTCCGACTGGTTCGCGAGCGACTTGCCGGGCTGGAGGAGATTACGCCGGAGTCGATAGAAAAGATTCTTAGGTCGCTTGCCGAGGAAAAACAGGTGCCCCTGGGCAAGGTCGCCCAGCCGCTTCGCGTGGCGATCTGCGGGACGACCGTCAGTCCGCCGATATTCGACTCGGTTGAGTTGCTTGGGATGGACAATACGCTTGATCGCGTGGATATAACTTTGGCAAAGTTTTCTTAGTTGGTAGTTCTTAGTTGGTAGTTCTTAGTTGGTAGTTCTTAGTTGGTAGTTGCTCGACGAACTCTGAACTACGAACTAAGAACTACGAACTCTGAACTACGAACTCTGAACTACGAACTCTGAACTACGAACTCTGAACTACGAACTCTGAACTACGAACTCTGAACTCTGCGTCAATGGCTATTAAATTTAAGGGAGATACGTCAGATGACACTGTTGGTTACC
>QNBS01000378.1 GCA_003644175.1 Planctomycetota bacterium
CCTTGATGAAGGGCGCCCAGTCGCATGTATCCATATCGCGGTATGCATAAAACGCAAGATCGGCGGTGGCGTTCTCTGTGCGGACACTCTGCAGATAATCGATGATCTCCCGCCTGCTTTGTTCGACCGATATTTCGATGGGCGGGTTCGGGACATAATTCTTCTGTGCACTCGGCAGGCGCGCCTGGGTGTGCAGGAAATCGAACAGGTCGTCGACGAAAGCCTCGGCGTCGGGCAGGAAGGCTTTCAGGTAATTTTCGAGCCTGTCCCTGTCGGGGCGTTTGTGGAAGTCGATTCTTTCATACTCGATGAAGGCCATGAGTTGTTCGCAGCAGAGCCGATCCGAGGCCTTATGCAGCGAATAATCTTCATTGGAAACCTCGCCGATCAGCTTGTCGAATGTTCCGTCGGCAATTCTGAAATTACTGCCGTGTTCATAATGAAAAAGGACCTCGGCCTTAATGAACATCGACTCTCCGCGTCGCTTTCTGCAAAACTGAAAGTGCTTTTGGTATCGCCGATTGCATCGAAGGAAATTCGCCAACGTCAGCGGTGTCAGCGACGTCGTGAGAAAATCGTCCAGCAATCCCGCGAATCGCCGATAAGCGTCTTTGCTCATCGTCGCGGTGTCATACATGCAATGCACATAGCCTGTCGAATGGGCGACTATAGTAACCTGTTCATTGCGCAGGGCGCGCTGCGCCTTTTCGCTTAAGGCGGTTCCGTTGAACCACATTGTCTTGGTGACGATTCGCCGGTTGTTGGTCAGCACGCCGTCGGCGATGTCGAGGAAATTCTGCGAATGCAGCGGTGTCAGGACCATGTAGATATCTTCCAGCGGGATACCGCAGACGATAAACGCCGCCGCCGCATAGAGCGTCGACAGCGACACGCACTCGCCGGCGCCGGTTCGGTATCCGGCCTTGCGGCCAAAGGCGGTCATGGCTTCGGCGGTTTCGGTTTTCCAGTACGGGATTACGTCGCCGTCGTATTTATCCAGTCCGAAATGCTTGCGGATATCCACGTCAAAGTAGTACTTGTCTCCGTGATAGCCGAAAAGCGCATTGCTCCTGCCGATATCCTCCGGCGAAATGAACCTGGCAAATCGCTTCAACTCCCGGTCCCGGCGCGTCAGCCCCCATGTGTTCAGGTCCAGATTGAACTCGTAGGCGTCCATGATGTACTGCTTTAGCCGCATGAGCTTCCTGTAGGGGCTCTTGCCCTCCAACCGCTTAAAGCAGTCAACATCTCGCCACTTCCAGATGATGGGGCTTATGATATTGGCCAGCACGAGGCTGTACATAAGCTCTGGAAACACAAACACTTCCATGTCCGAAAGCGTTATGGCGGAGGAGTATTTTTCAAGTTTATCAGCGTCCATAGATTATCACCACAGGGTTTCACCAAAACTGCGATTTTAGGCCCCCAACGAGAAAATGCAACCCTGATTATATCGGGATTTGCACATACATGTTTACTGGCTACGCTTTTTCGGGGGCAAAGATGTGTTGTGTTTTCAGGCAGATTTTGACCAACATGAGCATTACGGGCACTTCGATGAGCACACCTACTACTGTTGCAAGGGCTGCGCCGGACGACAGGCCGAAGAGCATTGTTGCGGTTGCGATCGCCACCTCGAAGTGGTTGGATGCGCCTATCATTGCGGCAGGCGCCGCATCGGTGTATTTTAGTTTCAGCAGCTTCGCCAGGCCGTAACCTAACCAGAAAATCAGATTGGTCTGGATGAACAGTGGAATCGCAATCCACAGAATAGTTAACGGGTTGGAAAGGATTACTTCTCCCTTAAAGCTGAAAAGCAATACCAGCGTTACCAATAAAGCGATAATTGTTACAGGAGTCAGGACATGCAAAAACTTCTCATTGAACCACTGCCTGCCTTTGTGGGCGATGATCAGTTTACGTGATACGAATCCGACGGCAAGCGGCAAAGCCACATATATGCTTATCGACAAGACCAGGGCCTGCCACGGCACGGGCAGTCTGCCGACGCCCAACAGGAACCCGCCAAGAACTCCATAGAGCAAAAGCATTGTTAGTGAGTTTATCGCCACCATCACCAGGGTAAGACCGTCGTTGCCCCTGGCAAGGAAGCCCCAGACTAAAACCATAGCTGTGCAGGGAGCGATACCAAGCAGGATGCAACCGGCCAGGTAACTTCGCCAGAGAGGAATCTGCAGCATCTTTACGCCGTTTACAAGAACCACCTGGCCTGCACCATGTGCCGCTCCTACGGGCAGGTCGAGTCCAAAAGGCATTTTAACGTTGTCAACCGCCTCGGGACCAATGAAACCGTAAAACAGTGTGCCCAGAAAAAACAGGGAAATAGCGTACATGGTGAACGGTTTAATTGCCCAGTTGACGAAAAGTGTCAACCCGACAGGTTTGCCGCTTTTTCCGGCCTTGACGACTTCGGCGAAATCGATTTTTACCATGATCGGATACATCATAAAAAACAAACAAACGGCAATGGGGATTGAAACCACGGGCGCTTTGTTGATATAGATGGCCATTCCATCAAGGGTTCCGGCAAAGCCCGGTGCGATTTTGCCCAGGACGATCCCTCCGACGATACAGAGGATGACCCAGACGGTAAGATACTTTTCAAATACATTGAGGCCTTTAGCATTCTTGTTTTGTTTGCGCATCCTATTTATCCCCTGAAATGTTGGTGTTACCTGTCTCGTTGTTTCAGACTGCCGGGCAGGGTCTCGACAAAGGCCCTTATCTCGTCGCGAACGCGGCGGTAACAGTCCAGCGCCTCCTCTTCTGTCGCCGCTTTCTCGGCCAGCCGAGGCGGGTCGTCAAAACCAACG
>QNBS01000379.1 GCA_003644175.1 Planctomycetota bacterium
CCCAGGACAACCTCGTACTGAACATTCTGATCGTCGATGACTGCTCCGGGGAGGTCGCCGATCAAATCAAGCTTTGCGACGCGGTCGATGTGGTTGTCTGCCCGACGGAGGCGGATGAACCCCGGATCGTCGACAAGGAAAGCGACAGGCCGTTGTTCGTTTCGGCAGGGCGATTGGGCAAGTATGTCGGAAAGCTGACCGCCCGGCTCACGACCGATAATCAATTGCGGCTCTACTTTGATAAGGTCGCTGTCGACGAGAAACTGCCGGCCGATGAGACGCTTGTGCAATTGTACGAAGATTACAAGGATCAGGTCCGGGCCGAAGGACTCCTGGAGGCCTATCCGCGTGTGCCCCTGCCCGACGGGCTCAAATACCTCGGCTCGAAAAAATGTTATTCCTGCCACGGCTATGAATACGATAAATGGGCGACAAAGGCACATGCTCATGCCTACGATAGTCTGGTAAAGGTCGGTTCGCAGTATGACCCGGAATGCGTCGGATGCCATGTTGTGGGCTTTGGTTACGAATCCGGATTCCTGTCCGAAACGAGCGCCGAAGATCTGCGCAATGTCGGTTGTGAGGTCTGCCACGGGCCCGGTTTGGACCATATGAAAGCGGTAACCACCCAACGGGTCGATACCGGCATTTCGCAGCCGCAGTCAAGATGTATCGACTGCCATACGCCCGACCGCAGCCCCGGGTATCAGGGCCATGAGAATGAATACCTGGAAAAAATCGTCCACTGGAGGGAACAAAAAGCGTCCCCGGATGTCAAAAAGTGAAGTCGCGGTAAATAGAGAGAATTATGATTACGACCCTGAAAATAACGACTTTTCTGGCGGCGCTGATATGCGTGAGCCTGGTGGGTTTTGTGGGTGCGTTCGGTCTGAAAGGCGACCCCGATATCGAGAAATTCCTTGACGAACCCAGTTTTGTTGACGCTTTGAAGAAGATCAATTCCACCGCCAAAACGGACTCCGACGAAATGTCGCCGCTGGTCCGCCAGGCCCGGCTTTTTGCCAGGCGCATCAATCCGCCGCCTCCTCCGAAGCCGCCAAGGTCCCCGAGACCGCCGGCGCCTCGGTCACGTCGAGCAGCCGGACCGAAGAAACCTCCTCCACCACCTCCTCCGCCTAAGCCTCTGTCTGCGAAATTTGATGTTATCGCGATGTGCAGGTATGAGGATGATCCTGATAAATCCATGGCTCTGTTGAGGTTACGCGCAAAAGGTCTTAAGTGGGTTCGCGTCGGCGAAAACGTCGAGCACCTCGTGGTCGCCGAGATTACGGACGACGGCGTCATCATGTCCGATAATGGACGCAGACAGAAGCCTATTGCGATGAAGGTGGCGCCGAGCATTGTTCGTTCGCTTCTGGCGGAAGACAAGCCTGCCGCTGCGCCGGCGCCGACGAGCAGGGTTTATTCGCCTAAGACAACGACGTCGCCCAGCCCGGTTGTGTCCAGGGACAGTACAGCGGTTGTGCCCAGGGACAGTGCATCTGTTCCGTCTAAGCCTGCTGTCAGGACTTCGGCAACCACGCGCAAACCGCCGATAACTCGTCCCCCATCCAGGCGTAGGCCGCCCGTCGCGCCGATTTCGAGGCGAGCGTCCACGGCGAAATCGACGGCGAGCGAGGCTGGTTCGAAAACCCCGCGGCGCGCCCCGGTTCCTACGATTCAGGAGCGTAAGGCGATGCTGGACGGCAACATTTCTGAAATCAAGAAGTTGATGACCAAACCAGTCCCCGGCGTCCCCGAGGACGCAAAGGCTAAAGAGGAGGACGCTCTGAGCAAACTGCTCGAACTGCTGGAGAAAGAGCGTCAACAGATCAAGCAGCCGCCCCGGAACAGCGATGCCAGCACTGCCAAGGCCCGCAAGCCCGAATAACGCATACAGACTGTTTTTTCGCGCGCCAAAACCGCTTTATTCGTCGTATTCTGCGTTCTGAGGGGAACTTTTTTCCGTTTCAGGTGTCTTAACAGTATGCGCCGGCCCGGGAGCGAGCGAAAGTGCCAAATGCGCGCGGAAAAAGCTCAGTTACGGTGATATTTATCCGATAAAACATGGATATGGGCTCCCTAATCGGAGAAAAAAGTTATCAAGACTCGAATAGTTGTCTGAATAAGTTGGTTTAGTTTTCTGGAGTTTGCATGCTCTCAAGACGATTCATTCGCCTCACTGGTAAGTGGAAGGGCTACATTGTTATTATCTTTGTTCTGGCGTTTTTCCTGATCGCAGATTCCGGTCCGTTAGCAGAGAACACCAGACCGCGAGTCCTTCGCAGCCGGGCTTACCGGCTCAAGAGTGCCCTGAACGATGATGTTAAGCAGCATCTCGAGTCGCTGGATATAGGCACGAAAATAGACCTGCTGCCTCACAATGTTATGATTGTAACGTCCGCGGATGTAGCCGATCTCATCGCGGCTTCGAGTATAATCCGTGTTATCGATTGCGAGCAGAAATACGTTGTCACGGTGCTGGCCGACTACTCCGAGTCCGATATCCTGCCAACGACGCAGCAGATTGCCGATTCTATCGGCATTGCCGGTGTCGGGAGCTTTGCCGAGCCTCCTGCCGCCAATGCCGTTGATCGTATTATTGTTGACGTGCATGATTCGAAGGTTATAGGGGTGGTTCCGGTCTCGCTGCTTGATCGTGTGTCGGCGGCGGTTTCTGAACTGATGGCTGCCTCCAAAGCCGACAAAAGCAAACTCGGCGAGGCCCCAGAGCAAACACAGGCCGTTGCCGGCGTACAGCCGCAAGCCCCGCAAGCCCCGCAGGTCGCCGATGTCAAGCCGGATACGGCAACCGCCGGGGTGGCGGACGG
>QNBS01000380.1 GCA_003644175.1 Planctomycetota bacterium
AAGCGGGCGTGGCGGAACTTGTCCACCAACGTGATCAGCGGAACGCCGTACTGCAGCGCCATTGAGACACACGTGCCGATAACGTCCATCAGACCCCCGACGGTGCTGCCCTCCTTGGCCATGGTGATAAACAACTCACCAGGCTGTCCGTCCTCGTACAGCCCCACCGTCAGATATCCTTCATGTCCCGCCACCGAGAACTTGTGTGTAATGCTGTTACGGGTCTCGGCAAGACGCCGCCTGAACGGTCTTGGCGGGGCTTCTTCGGCTTTCCCGGCTTTGGCGTTGCCGTCCTTGTTCGTATTGACCGGCTGTATCCGCTTGGAGCCGTCGCGGTAGACCGCGATAGCCTTCAAACCGAGTTTCCATCCCTCCATATAGGCGGCGGAGATTTCCTCCGTCGTGCTCTCTTTGGGCATGTTGATCGTCTTGCTTATCGCACCGGAGATAAACGGCTGCACCGCGGCCATCATCTTCAAATGCGCCAAATAATGGATATGACGCTTGCCCTGCCGGGGCTTGAAAGCACAATCGAAAACCGGCAGGTGCTCGGCGCGCAACCCCTTGGCGCTCTCGATCGTCTCGTCGGTGTCAATCGTGTCGCATATCTCCTTGATCTCTTCGGGGCTATAGCCCAAACGCTCTAATGCCATCGGAACCGTCCGGTTGACGATCTTGAACATGCCGCCGCCGGCAAGCAGTTTGTATTTTACCAATGCGATATCCGGCTCGATGCCGGTGGTGTCGCAATCCATCATGAAGCCGATCGTGCCCGTCGGGGCAAGCACGGTAGCCTGGGCATTGCGAAAACCCTGCTGTGTACCAGCGTCAAAGGCCTCATCCCAGGCGTTCTTGGCGGCGTTTATCATATAGTCGGGACAATAAACCTCCGGTATGTTGTATGCATGCTCCCGGTGCATGGCGATGACCTTGAGCATAGCGTCCTTGTTCTGCTCGTAGTCGTCGAAGGCGCCCTTGATACCGGCGATTTCGGCGCTTGTGACATAAGCGGTTCCGGTGAGCAGGGCGGTGATCGCCGCCGCCCATGTTCGCGCTGCGTCGGAGTCATAGGGCATCGCCAGAGACATCATCAGCGAGCCGAGATTGGCATAGCCTAACCCCAGGGGACGGAACCGATGGCTGTTGCGCGTGATATTAGGTTCGGGGTAGCTGCCGTTGTCAACGAGTATCTCCTGGGCGATGATGAAGAGGCGGGCGGCCTTTTTGAACCTTTCCACGTCGAACGAGCCGTCCTCATTGCGGAACTTCATAAGATTCAGCGACGCCAGGTTGCACGCCGAATCGTCGATGAACATGTACTCGCTGCACGGATTCGACGCATTGATCGGCCCGGAAGCCGGACAGGTGTGCCATTTGTTGATCGTCGAGTGAAACTGCATCCCGGGATCGCCGCATACCCGCGTGCCCTCGGCAATAAGATTCATCAACTCCCTCGCCGAATGCTCCTCGGCCGGCTCGCCCGTGGTTACCGAATGTGTGGTCCACTTGCCGTCTTTTTCCACCGCCTCCATGAATTCATCGGTCGCCCGGACCGACAGGTTGCTGTTCTGGAACATTACACTGTTATAGGCGGCGTTGTTGAGGTCTCCGCCGTAGCCCTGCTCGAGCAGGGCCCAGGCCTTCTTTTCTTCTTCGGTCTTGCACGTGATGAAATCTTTGATATCCGGATGGTCCACCTTCAGCGACTGCATCTTGGCGGCGCGACGGGTCTTGCCGCCGGATTTGACCACGGCGGCTATCTGATCGAAAACACGCATAAAACTCAAAGGGCCCGAGGGCTTTCCGCCGCCGGAGAGCTTTTCACGACTGCTGCGAAGCGTCGAAAGGTCCGTGCCCGTGCCGGAGCCGTGCTTGAAGAGCATCGCCTCGCTCCTGGCAAGCCGCATGATGTCGTCCATCGTGTCGGCGACGGACTGGATAAAGCACGCCGAGGCCTGCGGGTATTCATAGCTGTTTTCACACGGAACCGCCTGCTGCTTTGCCTCGTCCCAGCGATAGTTGTGGTTGCTGCCCTTGACGCCGTAGACGTGATAGAGCCCCACGTTGAACCAGACCGGCGAGTTAAACGCCCCGTACTGGTTGACGCAAAGCCACGTCAGATCGTTATAGAAATTCTCCGTATCCTCCTGCGTGGTGAAGTATCCGTCTTTCCGACCGCGGTCGGCTATGGTTCGACAGACTCGGTGAACGAGTTGCTTGACAGAATACTCCCGTTCGCCCAGATTGGCGTCGCCGTAAAAATACTTGCTGACGACGACCTTTGTAGCTAATTGACTCCAAAAGGCAGGCACCTCGATATTGTCCTGCTCGAATATGACCTCGCCGTTATCGTCGGTGATGGTTGCCTTACGGGTTTCCCAGTCGATTTCGTCGAAGGGGTGGATATTCGGGGCCGAAAAATGCCTCGCTATCTTCATTCCACGGCTGCCTGGCGAATCAGGGCTCCGCCAAGGCTCAAATTTGCCGTTAGCGGATTTTTCGCTCGAAATGGACATTTTTTCGTCCTTCATATGACTACGCCTCCTTGCATAGAAAATACCGACTCCACAACTATATATAGCGTTTTATCAAGGAACTGTTCAACATATTGTTGTTTCAGCAGGTTATGATGATATTGGCATTGGCCGCTGAGAGCAAACACAAATTTCCCGGATTTCTATAAAAATTTGTCAATGCGGAATTAAGTTACTGTAAATACGACACCTACATCAAGAAAAATTTTATTTGACCGGGCCGGTCTTAACGCTGAGATATCGGACCCTTTGTAAAATCACCGCTTGCTGCGGGCGGCGGCGGT
>QNBS01000381.1 GCA_003644175.1 Planctomycetota bacterium
CATCAAGACTGTTTCAGGCAGGTCATCTGCATTCGATTATGACGGTTGAATTCTCCGGCAGTGTCCCCGGGATGTATTTTCGAAAGAATTTGACGCTGGGCCCCTCGCCCGGCACGTTTCGGGCGACGTAGATGTTCTCGGTTCGCGTTTCCAGGTACTTTTCGCCGTCGGGGGCAATGACGACTATATCGACATGGGTCTTGAGCGGATATGCAGTGGGCAGACGCCGCTTCAACGCCACCTTTATCAGGGTATCGTCTCCATCCTGATAGACTTTTGCCGGTGTTTTTTTCAAGCTCGCTTTGAGGTGTGCCGGAGTAGCCTGTCGGTATTATTTGATTGAAAAGAGGGCTTGGGATGAGTATAATGCGCTTATCGACAAACAACCAGTTGCCCCTTTTATTAAGGAGTTGAGCAATGAGCGAAAGAGTCATTACCAGACGTCGGTTTCTTCATAGCAGTGCAACGTTAGCCGGCAGCCTGCTGCTGTCTGCGACAGTGCTCGAGGCGGCGCCGCCAAAACGGATCCCGACCGCGGTCGATCAGGTGAAATTAGGCAAGACGGGACTCAAGCTCAGTCGGCTCGGTATAGGCACGGGCAGTATCGGCGGCAGTATCCAGCGGGCGCTGGGCCAGGAGGAATTCACGAAGCTGATACGCTATGGTTATGATCAGGGGATCACATATATCGATACGGCCGAGGCGTACAGGACCCACGAGATGGTGCGCGAGGCGATCAAGCCGCTGCCGCGTGAGAAGCTCTTTATCCAGACGAAGATGTCCGGCAGGGTCGAGAAACCCCTGGAGACGATCGACCGGTACCGCAAGGAGTTGGGCGTCGATTATATCGACAGCCTGCTTACGCATTGTGCGGTGGCGGAGAACTGGGACCAGGAGCGAAAGCGGTTTCTGGACGCCTTCGAAGAAGCGAAGCAAAAAGGCATCATCCGCGCACACGGCGTGTCGTGCCATTCACTGCCGGCCTTGACGAAAGCGGCACAGATGAAATGGTGCGATGTGCACCTGGTCCGGATCAATCCGCAGGGGGTGTGCATAGACACGCCTGCCAAGAAGTGGAACACCAAAAGCGACAAGTCGCATATCGCGCCCGTGATGGAGCAGATCGGGATCATGAAAAAGAATAAGCACGGCATCATCGGCATGAAGCTCATCGGCAACGGCAACTTCAAGAACCTCGCCGACCGCAAAAAATCGATAGAATTCGCCATGCAATGCGGCCTGCTCGACGCGGCGGTAATCGGATTCAAAAACACAGCCGAAATCGACGAAGCAATAAAGCTAATGAACGCAGCACTGAAGGAAACGGTTTAGCATAGTATCTGTTGCGGAAGGAAAAAACGGCCGATGTCATCCCCGCGAAAGCGGGGATCCAGAGCGAATAATCTGGATTCGGCGCTCCGCCACGGATCCGCCGCGGCGGATTCCATTTCGCGGGAATGACAAATGTTGGTTCCGCAACAGGAACTCATGGCCGAGAAGCTGTGGGCGGTTTGGGGCCGATGAATTGGCTTAGATGGGGATGCGAATTGGGGGCTTGCAAACGTGGGGGTCAGGGCTTATAAAGTCAGCTATGGGCGAAGATATCGAAAAGCGGATCGGGTGGCTGCGGGACGAGATACGTCGGCATGACCGGCTTTATTATGTGCTCAATGCGCCCGAGGTGAGCGATCGGGAATATGACCGGTTGTTTGCCGAGCTGAAGAAACTGGAAAGCTCGCATCCTGAACTTGTTACGCCGGATTCGCCCACTCAGCGGGTCAGCGGTGAGCCTTTGGAGGGTTTCAGCACCGTCGCCCATGCCGTCGCCATGCTGAGCATCGACAATACCTACGACGCCGACGACCTGCGGGCCTTTGACGAGCGGGTGGCCAAGGGATTGGGTGCGCAGGATTATGATTATGTCGTCGAGCTTAAGATCGACGGCCTTGCGATCAGCCTGCGATACGAGCAGGGCGTTCTTGTGCGGGCGGCGACGCGAGGCGACGGCACAAAGGGCGACGATGTCAGCACCAATATCCGCACGATAAAAGCGATTCCGCTTCGCCTGGAAAACAACGGGCACATGCCCGATATCCTTGAGGTTCGCGGCGAGGTCTATATGCCTAAGGCGGCTTTTGCGGCGCTGAACCGCGAGCGCATCGAGCAGGGGGAGGCTGAATTTGCCAACCCGCGAAACGCCGCGGCCGGATCGCTCAAGCTGCTGGATGCCCGGATAACCGCCACACGGAAGCTGTCGTTTTTTGCCTATTCTGTCGGCCAGGTCTCCCGGCGGCCCGCCGAGGGGCATTATGAGGTCCTGCAAAAGCTCAGGGAAATGGGCTTGCCCGTTAATCCGAACATTAAAAAGGCTGCCGATATCGAGGAGGTGATCCGAATATGTCTTTCCTGGGAGAGTAAGAAGACAGAGCTTGACTACCAGATCGACGGCATGGTGATCAAGGTCAACCGTCTTGACCAGCACGATATTTTGGGCAGTACGCATCGGGCGCCGCGATGGTGCATATCGTACAAATTCGCCGCCGAACAGGCCGAGACCGTCGTCGAGAGCATTGACGTCCAGGTGGGCAAGACCGGCACGCTTACGCCCGTTGCGAATCTGAAGCCCGTTTTGCTTGCCGGAACGACCGTAAAGCGCGCCACCCTGCATAACTTCGACGAGGTAAGGCGGCTCGATGTTCGTCAGGGCGACGCCGTGGTCATCGAAAAGGCCGGCGAAATCATCCCGCAGGTTGTAAAGGTGCTCCCGGCCAAACGCCCTTCGTCGGCAAAACCTTTTGCGATACCCACCGAA
>QNBS01000382.1 GCA_003644175.1 Planctomycetota bacterium
ACCACGGATTGACACGGATTTAGAAAGCCGCAAAAAGGCACAAAAGGCACAAAAAAACAGGTTCAACTCCAAAAAATTGGTTGCCTGTTTCTAAAAACAGCCTCTTACGAGGCTATATCACACTATGCCGGAGGCCTAAAGCGATAAACTCAAAGGATTGGATGAGAGCCAAAAAAAACAAAAGTTCCTTATCTTGGGATTGAGACTTAACTTTCTGTATTTCAAGCAGTTATGAAAGGTCTCATTAAAAAACGTGCATAAAAAACAACGAAATACAAGATTGTATTATGGAGTACGACACAGTTTACAATCACAGGGCCCCCAGCGGTTGCATTTGGTCGATGAGAACGTATACTATGCCTTCAGGTTCCCGATAAGCCGGGATTCCAGCGAGTGGGGTTTTTGGTTGCTGTTGTGATCAGTATACGATGTTTGGCAGTTGTGATATTGGAGTTATGAGGCTATGGATTCTTTTAATTATGAGAATGGCCGGCTTTTTGCCGAGGGTGTTGATGTTGAGGCGATTGCCGGTGAGGTTGGTACGCCGGTTTATGTTTACAGTAAGGCGACGTTTCTCGACCATTTGAAGAAGATTCAGGCCGCTTATGCCGATCTGGATACGACGATCTGCTACTCGGTCAAGGCGTGCGGCAATATCAATATCCTGCGGTTTATGGCCGAGGCGGGCAGTGGATTCGATGTGGTCAGCGGGGGCGAGTTGTTCCGCGTTCGGCAGGCGGGCGCCGATACGGCGAAGATCGTCTATGCCGGAGTCGGCAAGACCGATGCCGAGATCATCGAGGCGCTTAATGCGGGCATCGGCTACTTCAATATCGAATCGGAGGCGGAGTTGGAGAACCTGATTCGCCTGGCGAAAGAGACCGGCAAGGGCGCCAAGGCGGCGCTTCGGGTCAATCCGGACGTCGATCCCGGTACGCACAGGCACATCACAACGGGCGTGAAGGAAACGAAGTTCGGCGTGGATATCGAGCGGGCGTTGAAGGTCTTTGCCGATTACGGCGGCAACGGCGCGGTCGGCCTTTGCGCGATCCATGTGCACCTGGGCTCCGGGGGCAAGACGATTAGGCCTTATGTGGAAGCGATTGAAAAGATTCTGCCCGTTATCGATACGCTGCGCGGCAGGGGCCATGCGATTGAGGCGCTGGATATCGGCGGCGGCTTCGGCGCCGATTACGAGTCGGATACCGCACCGGCGGCAGCCGATTACGCCGCCGGGATCGTGCCTCTGTTAAAGGGCAAGGACCTCAAGCTCATCCTCGAACCGGGAAAGAGCATCGTCGCCAACGCGGGTATTCTGCTGACGCGAACGCTGTATACCAAGACGGGCGGCGCCAAGAAATTCGTCATTGTCGATGCGGGCATGAACGACCTGATTAGGCCTGCGCTTTATGAGGCCTTTCATTTCATCTGGCCGGCGGCGGTTGCGATGAGGTTTGTGCCCGGCAGCCGCAGCAGCGACCTTGCCGTGGCGGGCGCTGAAGTTGTCGATGTTGTCGGGCCGATCTGCGAAGGGGCCGACTTCTTCGCCAAAGATCGGGCCATGGCGCCGGTCAAACGCGGCGACCTGATCGCGATCTTCACCGCGGGCGCTTATGGATTCACTATGGCAAGCAACTACAACGCCAGGCCCATGCCCGCCGAGGTGCTTGTCGACGGCGGTGAATTCACCGTTATTCGCAGACGCCAGAGGTACGAAGATCTTGTCGCCCTGGAGCGTTAAACTGCGATATCGGGCGTTTTGGATGAAAGATATGAGCGGATTTTGCAGGAAAATATGTTGCTGGGCGGTGAGTCGCCTGCCGGCGTTTATCGTCGGTATCGGAGTTGCGATATTGGCTTTTTTCGCTATTAATGCGGCCATGAAGCCGGTTTCAAAATCGAGCTACTGCGGCGCCAACTGCCATGAAATGAAACCCGCCTATCAGGCATGGGAGTTGTCCGCCCACGGCGTCAATCGGCACGGCGTTCGTATCGACTGCGTCGATTGTCATCTTCCGCCGAAGGAAAGGTATTTTGCCAATCTCTTCGCCAAGGCCCGCGCCGGCGCAAAAGATATGTACAAGCATTACTTCGGCGGCGCCTACGACGGCGAGAAAATCCGCAAGAGGGTCCGTGATCGTTTTTCAAACGACATCTGCCTGCACTGCCACGAGGACCTGCTGGTCTGTCCGTCGAGTTTTGCCGCACAAAGCGCCCACTCCGGATTGATAAACCGTCCCGACGCGCCCGAGAACCGGTGTGTGCACTGTCACGAAGGCGTCGGGCACGAACGAAAAAGCAAATTATTTTCTGAGTAATCGAAAGGCGCTGCCATGAAACCGTTAAACTCCAATATGTCGTGTGTTCTTGTCGGCCTTGTCGTTTTGTTGTGTGTCTCCGCCGCCGGGGCTGAAACGTCGCAGATGAGCGTTCCGGCCGTTAAGACAATCCTAATCGAACGAAAAATCTCCGAGACCGCCCAGGGCTGCATCGACTGCCACTTGGACGAAAGCGGCGGCATGGTCGCTGACTGGGCAAAGAGCAGGCACGCCCATGCCAACGTTACCTGTATCGATTGCCACGCCGCAGGTCCCGCCGATGCCGACATTTGCAAGAAACACCTCGACTGGGAGAAGACGCCGGTAACGGCGATTGTTTCGCCGAAGGATTGTTCGCGGTGTCATCCCGCCGAAGCCGCCGAGTATGCCAAAAGCAAGCATGCAAATACTCTCGAGATTGTGTGGAAGATCGACCCGTGGATGAATCACGGGCTAAACAATAGTAT
>QNBS01000383.1 GCA_003644175.1 Planctomycetota bacterium
TGTGCCACTTGTGTTGCCTCCTGAGGCACACCGCCCCGTGGCGATGCGTCCATACACGCACGACGAAAAACGCCTTAACTTATTCTATCACCTACCTCAATTCATCTCTCCACACGTCTATCC
Organism: Planctomycetota bacterium; assembly: GCA_003644175.1. Lineage (GTDB taxonomy): Bacteria > Planctomycetota > Phycisphaerae > Sedimentisphaerales > Anaerohalosphaeraceae > B28-G16. The sequence goes on from QNBS01000383.1 coordinate 124, forward strand.
CTATATGCTGTTTTTTCATGTTTATCACTTTCATTAAACTATACTCTATAACCAGCCGGGAAGTTCGCAACGACAAGAAATATTTTATCAGAGCATCCCCTTATGTCTAATGATATGCTCGATAAGAATCTTGACGCCGATGGCGATCAGGATGCAGCCGCCGATGATCTCGATTCTGTTCTCGAAGAGATGGCCGATTTGTTTTCCGATAAAGCAGCCGAGCCAGGAAAGGGCGAAGGTGATGAGTCCGATAATAATGACGGCGGCGGCGACCGAGTCTGTGACAAGTGTCAGCGTGATTCCGACGGCAAGGGCGTCGATGCTTGTGGCGACGGCCAATGTCAGGAGCACGGCGAGATTGGCGGGATTTGAGGGGTTCGTGGCCCGGTCGATCCTGAAGGCTTCGTAAATCATCTTAATGCCGATGGCTAATAGTATTCCAAAGGCCACCCAGTGATCGCAGGCGGTGATCTGTTCCTTGAAGGTCGCTGCCGCCAGCCAGCCTATAACCGGCATCATCGCCTGGAAAGCGCCGAAAAACAGGGCCATACGAATTGCATGACGAATCTTCAGTTGCCTGTAACCTGCGCCGGCGGCGATCGAGACGGCGAAAGCGTCCATCGCAAGGCCCAGGCCGATAATGATAATCGTAAAGAGTTCCACGCCGGATTCCTTTTATCTGTCTGCACACAGAATAGCCGCAAAGGCGATCGCGGCGGTTTCCACCCGCAGGATGTTGGCGTTGATACGTACCGGTATCGCTCCCTGTTCGGTCAGGAGCTGCTCTTCGGCATCGGTCATGCCGCCCTCAGGCCCGACAAAAGCGATGGTATCGGCGTCCGCCCGGCAATACTGCCTAATGCCCGCCGCCCCTTCACCGAATCCGCCGAAAACTATCTGCCCCTGCCGGTAGCGGGCGGTCAGGTCTTTGACGGTCTCGGCAAGGCCGGCCGGTCCGCTCAGGCGAGGCAGGAACAGACGCCCGCACTGTTTGGCCGCCGAGACCGTCAGCTTTTGGTATCGTTGCATGGCGGCGGGACCGTGGGGCTGTTTGATCGTTCGCTCGAACAGAACCACCGCCAGTTCGTCGACTCCGAGTTCGGTACACTTGGCCATGAGCCAGTCAAACCGCTGACCCTTTGCAGAACTCGTCGCGATAATGACCCTGCCAGTCTGCCGCGGACTGGTGTGCTCTATACTCAATACCTCTACCGCCGCAGTCTTGCGTCCAACATCTGCAACCGTCGCCTCGGCAAGCCCGCCCATTCCGTCAAAAAGCTCGATACGGTCGCCCGCCTGCAGGCGCAGGACGTGGATGAGGTGATGAGCTTCGCTGTCATCAAGCTCAACTGCCCCTTTACGCAGCTCATTATGGTAAAATCTCGCCAGGCCCAAAACACTGCTCCCATCAAACACGGTTTGATCATTAACTATAATGCACCCGCCTGCTTTTTGCAACAGCTACAATACGACAGAACGGTTATGGGGAGAGGGCTATGCGAACAGAAGGGGCATGGGAGTAACGCGCCAGCGTAGGGCTTGGCGATGCGCATGGCGACTTTCGCGCTACCACGCGAGAATAGACGAGGGAGGTGCGTTCGTTTTTTCGGCATTTGTCGAAAAACGACGCGGCGACCGGTGCGATTGCGCATGGCTGGCGATTGTGCATGGCATGGCGGGAGCGCAGGGAGCAAACCGGCGATCAAGCCGGAGCGACCGGAGACGAAAGATAAGGCTAGCGAAGGTCGGTTCCGTAGGAAACGGGCGAGCGGTGCGCGTGTTGGGGCTGGGGATGGAGGTGTGCGCAGGGAGATGTGGGGATATCAAGGCGATATGTAAAAGGTGCGAATTGGAGTTAACGAACATGGACTATTTATCAAAAACAGGGTTTTTGCACCTTAATCTGAATAGATGAAGATTATCTCGATCGGTACAGGGATGGGCTTCACAAACAGCAGGTAATGATTAAGATGGAACCTTGCCTCTTCGATCACGCGATACAAAAAAACGAAAGAAAAACATACCTCAAATACCTTGAAAAATATCCTGAAGGCTATAGAGACTCCGAAATTAAGAAGAGATTGAATGATAGGGCTTTAGCTTTGCCATACTTTGTCTGAAACCAATATTCATCAGTAAGGGTGTAAAAGTACTTCATCCATTGGTGTGTATCTCCAAACCGTAGAGGTCTGCATATGTCTTGACCTGGCGGACAAAGTCACCGCAATAGAGTATGGGATGAGGACCAGGATATACACTGCATATATCCGGCACATCGTCGATCCTGACCAGCACACGAGTTGCACATCCGCCGGTTGGCGGAGACTCTGGTGATGATACCACCGTACCGCCCCAGGCATCTAAGGTTTTCTTGCCTGCATGATACTTCATCAAGGTAATCCGTTCTCCGACCGGCCACTGCACATCCAGCGCAAGCGTCTTGGGCAATTGATGAAAAAACGGCCGCAGGACATAAGGCGATGTCTTGCCTTGGGGACCATGCAGTTTCGTGGTACAAGTACAGTGTGTCGCAAAATAGAGATTATCCTCGGTGTCAAATTCCGGATTGTGCAGGAATCCACCTCGACCGAAGAGGCCCGCCCCCAGCATTAATGTCAAAGTGCCGTCGTAATGGTTCTCACACCCACACGAAA
>QNBS01000384.1 GCA_003644175.1 Planctomycetota bacterium
CCGCACACCAGCGAATACCCATCGCAATAAGCCTGCGGTAATTTTTATTGGCGTAGGCCTTGCCGTCATGTCCCAACTGAAGCCCGCAGACGCGGGCCTTGCCGTAGCTGCGAACCCAGCAGATTTCCTTGTTGCTGCTCGGATCGTCCGTGCTCAGCAGCACATGATTGTCGTCGGCCATCCAGCACTTATTGTATGTTTCGTCGTGGATCACAAAATCCTTCATCCAGCGGGTGATCATATGCTCGGCGTCGGCAACATGGACCTTTATATCCACGCCGTGCTTAGCAAGGCTGCGTTTCCATTGCCTGCCGTCCGGTTCGGCATCCTTCAGGAAGAACTTCGTCCCGACAATCCTGCGGTACTCGTCCCAGCCGTTCCAGGCGGCCATCGCGTGATGCGTCATAAACAGGCCCACGCCGTCGTCCAGCAGCTTCTTGAAATTGGCCTGTTGTTTGGCGGAAATCTCCTGGGACATGTTGTAAAGCACAATCACGTCATAATCCCAGTTGCTTATATCTTCAAAAAGTTCGGCGCCTTTCTCCACATCAACATTGACATAGCTGATATCATCGAAGCTTTCGAACACCTCGAAGAAAGGCTCCTTTTCGAAACCATGCCCGCCGGTTACGACAACCGCCTTGATTACCGGGTCGATCGCACGGCCCTTGATGCGGATATTTCGCCACTGCACGGTGGCCGGCGTTTCGCCCTTGAAGCCGTGAACCTGCAGGCCGATAAAGCCTAACTTCGTCGTCGCGCCGACTTCATTGGCGACCGGCACGCCGTTGACCCACGTCTTGATCGAATCGCCCTTGCACACGACGTTGTACTTGTTCCACTGTCCGTCCTTAAACGCCGCTCTGGCCGCCTTGTTGCTCCGGTCCTTGCTCATCCAGCCCTTGTGGGCTTCGTTATAGATAAACCCCGCATTGCCGTTGGCCGCAATCTCGACCTGATAACCGTGCACGCGCCCGTTGCGATATTCCTTGAAACTGTTGCTGCGAATCTGCACCCCGGAGTTAAGGCGCGAATCAACCTTCACCTCGAAATCAAGGGCAAAATCACCGTACAGCTTTTCGGTGCAAAGGAACGAATTCGGACTGCCCTTGACCGTCGTGCCGAGAATCGCGCCATTCTTAACCTCATACTTGGCGGCCCCGTTCTTCTGCGTCCAGCCGGCTAACGTCTTGCCGTCAAACAGATCGACCCATTTGCACTTACAATCCAGCGGCTTGATCATGATATTCTTGTAATGAACGATACTGCCCGGATCGTGTCCCTGGATGGCGACCGTGCCGCTGGAAAGCTTCCTGCCGCCGGTAACACCGGCAGGCTCGGTATAATCGACCGTCGTCTTGCCGTCGACCTTGATAATAATCCGCTTGTCCCGGACGATGATATGCTGCGTAAACCACTCGCCGTCCTTCGACGGGGCGTTATCCAGCACATCCACTATGCCGTACAGCCCGCCGGTCTTCCTGCGATCCTTGTGCGTGCTGTTGACCTGCACTTCATAGCCCTTTTTCGGCCAACCGGTTTCCTGGTACTCGGTATGAATATACATCCCCGAGTTGGCCATGGGAAAGGTCTTGACGTCGGCTTTCCACTCAAAGTTCTTAAAGTCCGCCCCGCCGACAGGCCCCACATAGAACAGGTGGCTTCGCTTGCCGTGAACGATCAGTATCCCGTCCTTGACGGTAAATGCGCCCTGGTTCTCGCTGGCCCTCCAGCCGGTAAGGTCCTTGCCGTTAAAAATCGAAACCCAGCCGTCTTCAGCAAGCAACGGCCCGCACACAACGGCAACAATAAAACAGACACTTAGAAGCTTTACAGATTTACTCATCAAACCTCTCCTTTACTACGATTAGAGTTTCCACGGACTTCGCATTGAACGTCTCAGCCTGCGGTTGGCGGCTTCGTCATTTACGAATTTTTCTTTCTTTGCATCCCACCGCAGCTTTCTCTTGAGTCGTATGGCGATATCGCTGATATGGCACAGGGCGTCGGCGGCAACGGCGTCGTCAATCGGACAAATTGGCTGCGTGCGGGTCTTGATGCAATCCAGCAGGTTTCTCACATGGTTGTTGCTCTTGATCAGACGCACGTCGCCGGGCCCGAACTCGGTCTTCAGCAGGCTCTCAGGATACGCATTAATGCCGCCGCGATCCACATGCACCCAGCCGTCGGTCCCTTCAAAGGCCGTCCCGTGCCCCTTCGTCCTGCCGTAACGCTTCTTCCACTCATCCGGATACGGATTGCCCGTATAGTTCATCACGACGCCGCTGTCATACTTGAGCTTCAGGTCCCAGTTCAGCGCACAGTCATGCGCTCCTTCGGTCGGAAAGACGCCGCTGCCGGCTATCTCCAGGCTGCAGGCGGTCTTCTCGCCGCCGCCCCACAGAGCGATGTCCAGCGGATGAACGCCCCAGCCGGCGATAAACCCCAGCGCGTAGTCGGAAATGTGCCACCAGTTTCGGTTGACGCACCGGTCTTTGGTGTACGGAACCTTCGGGGCCGGCCCAAGCCACATCTCGTAATTGAGCCACTCCGGAACCGGCACAACCTCCGTCGAACCGCCCTGATTACTCGGCGGGCTCCACACGTTGATCGTCTTGAGTTTGCCGATCTTTTCGTTGCGGACCAGCTCGCACGCCAACAGAAACTGCCTGCTCGACCGCTGCTGAGTGCCGAACTGGCACAACACCCCGTACCTCCTGCACGCCGCGCGCAGAGCCTGATCTTCGGCAAGGCTCACGCCCAGGGGCTTTTCGAC
>QNBS01000385.1 GCA_003644175.1 Planctomycetota bacterium
AAACGATACCGGTTTAAGAGGAGACGCAATCAGTTTCGCTCGCTTGTCAAACTCGCTTCCACGGTCCTGCATCATCCTGCTATTAACCGAACCGACTACTTGCGTACCTTTGCCATTTACAGTAAACTGCTGGACCTTGACAAGACACAAAGGCGACGAATCTATTGCGATCTTGTCAGGCGGTCCGTGGCCGCCAGAGTGCTGGCCATGGCAAATTCCGCAATGGACAGTGAGGATCAAACGCGCCAAAAGTGAAAAAGAAACATTCAAATCCGAGCAAGATACTGATTATCAAGCCGTCGGCCCTGGGAGATATTGCATTGACCCTGCCGGTGTTGGCTTCCTTGCGTGCCTCCTTTCCCGATGCGCACATAACATGGTTCATCCGGCCTGAGTTCGCCCCGCTTCTGGAAAATATATCAGGGCTTGACGATGTCATCATCTTCAACAGAAAGCACCTCGGCAAATGGTGGTGCAATCCGAGGCAATTTGCCGCTCTCATGCGACTATTCGCCGAGCTTCGCAAAGGCCGCTTCGATCTGGTCCTTGATCTCCAGGGTCTTTTCAGGACCGCCTTTTTCGCCCGGCTTACCGGGTCGAAAAGGCGCTTCGGAATGAAGACCGCCAGGGAATTTGCAACGCTGTTTTACACCGACAAGATCGATCCGGACGCCGATTCGGTCCACGTTATCGATTATCATCGCAAGATTCTTGCCGCCGCAGGCGCCCGGACGATCACCAACGACTCCAATCTCTTTCCGACAACCCAGGCCGCCGAGCGCGTCAGGCGATTGCTTCAGGGCCGCAACGTGGACTTGCACAACTATGTTGTCCTTGTAACCGGCTCGGCGCGCGCCTCCAAGTGCTGGCCAGTGGAGAAATTCGCCGCACTTGCCGACCGAATCAGCGAACGGTTCGGCGCAAGAATTATTGCCGTGGGAGTTGCCGCCGAAAAACCCACCATCGCCCGGCTGGTTGAATTGGCGGGCGCCGGCGTTGTCGACCTGGCGGGATGTACGGATGTCGGCGCGCTCATTGCCCTGCTCGCCGGCGCCCGATTAGTGGTGAGCAACGACACCGGTCCGGCCCATATCGCCTGCGCCCTCGATGTGCCCGTCATCATCATCTTCGGACCGACCAATCCCTTGAGGATACGCCCATACGCCAAACCCCATGCCGTCGTCGCCGTTGACCTGGACGCCAGGGGAAGCGCAATAGACAGCAACGATCCACGCTATCGAATCGACGCCGTGTCCGTCGAAAGTGTATTTGCCCAGGTCGAATGCAACCTCAAAAATCACCCCGAGACCCTCGGCGCCCCAAATGAATGAAATTGTTTATATCAACCTTGCCCGCAAATGCTTTACAACCGTTTCTGCACCGGAGGCCTTCTTCCCCTGCTCGCTGAGGCAGCCTCACTGATTGGCGGGCGGCTTTTTTCGTTTGGCTTTTCTGGCTTCGGCCCGCCGGTTCTCCCTCCTCGTGGCGGCAAGAAGCTTGTTGTGGATTTTTTTCTCCAACGCGCAGGTCGCCCCCAGCCATTGCATGGTTGTCGCAAACCGCGCGTCTTTGCCGATCACATAATGCCCCTTCGGCTTGTCGGCGGCCATGATCTTCATTATGGTCTTGACCACATCCTGTGCAACGCCGGCATGCGGGATAATCTCATCGCGCATCAGACGCAGGAATCCGCGATTGTACTGGAACATGGGCGAATCCTGATCGTAAAAGTTCTCACTGATATTGGCGTTGGCGCGAATGATCTCGGTTTTGTGGTAGCCGGGTTCGACAGAAACAACGTTGATATTGAAGGGCTCCAGTTCCTGGCGAATCGACTTTGAAAAACCGACCAGGGCATGTTTGCTTGCACAGTAGGCGGCATTGAAGATATGGCCGATCAAACCCGCCAAAGAGGCTATATTGATAACAAGACCAGAACCGTTTTCGATCATGCCGACGACGACCGCACGGGTGAGTGCAACGACTCCGAAATAATTGGTCTCAAAGATGGTGCGCATTTCATCTTCTGTAATGTCCAAAAAAGAGCCCATTATCAAAATACCGGCGTTATTGATCAGGATATCGACGGGGCGATATTTCTCGGCAATCGCTTCGATACTGCCGCGATCGGCGACGTCGAGCCGCTCGATCGCAGCGGCGGCGCCCGCCTGGTCAAGGGCCTGACGGAGATAGTCGGCTTTGCCGAGGTTGCGCATCGTCGCAACAACATCATAACCCGCCCGCGCCGCTTCAACCGCCGTCAGCAGCCCAAACCCGCTCGAACACCCGGTAATCAGAACCCGCTTTTTCTTCTTTATGGCTTCCATTCGTAATCCCTGAATGGGCATATCGTGATTGAAATGACCGTCAAAATCAAGGGAAAACACGTTTTTCGGGGGATATGGCAATTTTTGCGGTAAATTTTGGCTTTAGGGGTTGCATTATTCTCGTCGAAGCTTATATTTTTGCGGTTTCAGAGTAAATCAGTTTTAAGGGACAGCGCACAGACGTTTTCGGCGTCTGTGAATTTGAAGACGGGAGCAGAAAATGTCGCGAGAATGCTATTTCACGGGAAAGAAGACACGGTCCGGCCAGAGCATAGCCCGGCGCGGTAAGGCCAAGTACCTCGGTGGCGTGGGTAAGAAGGTTACCGGCGTGACCAAGCGCAAGTTCAAGCCCAATATCCAGAAGGTCCGCGCTGTCATCGACGGCAAAATCTGCCGGATCAGGGTGTCCGCCAAGGCGATCCGAATGGGTCT
>QNBS01000386.1 GCA_003644175.1 Planctomycetota bacterium
CTGCCCGTAATTCCTTTATAATCGTGTCTAAGCGGTCGCCCATAATGAATCCTGCCTATCGCCACAGCAAATATTATCGGACAGACCGCCTGCGAAACTAAAATATCCGGCTAAACACGTACTACCCTTAAGGGTATAACCGGCTCTTGTCATCCCCCCGCGAGGCGCCCTTGACACGGCTCCAACATAAAGCGCCAACGACCGATAACAGGTGTAAAAACAGACAAAATGACGTGGGCGGCAAAGTTTTGCTGAAAATCAGGCCATATCGCCTAAATTTGCTAAATTTTCCATCTTAACATCGCCGATAGTATATGGTCGCTTTAAGTTTCACTACATTAACGGAGAATAAGATTATGGAGACAACAGTCGTCGAACAACGTAAGGATGCACGTTCGGAACTGGCCTGGCCGGTCAGCGTGTGGCTGCCCGAAGCCAACAGGTTCTTCAACGGCAGAAGTGTCAATGTGAGCAAGGGCGGAGCTTATATCTCCGTGCCGATGACCACTCCGATCAGACCCGGGCACCAAATCGAGATCAATTTCCCCCGTACGACATCGCTGGCAAAGCAGAAAGGGCAATACGCCCGTATCAAGAGCGGCAAGGTTCTGCGAGTGGAACGCAAGACGATTTTCGAAGAGGCGCATATCGGCCTGGCTGTGCAGTTCGTCTAATCCGCCAATCGCAACCCTCTCACAGGCCATCCGGGAGAAGGAGCACCGAGCGAAGAAGACCCTACACCCAAACGGGAGTGGGTTTATCATATATCCGGCCGGCAGCCGCCCTCGGCAGCCGGCCGTTATCTTTGCGCCATGAGCAAAAGGGCATCCGTATCAGTTGGACAGCAGGGTGGCGCACACGGTGGTCGCATTAAAAAAGATGTGTATGAAGACAGGGCGAAAAAGCGACCCGCTTCGCTCGTATGAATATCCCATTGCCACAGAGAGCACAAAAATGGCCGGCCAGTGCGATACCGGATGCATCAAGGCAAAAACAAACGAAGTAATCAGTATCGCCGGCCACGGAGAATTGAGATACGACCTTGCCGTCGACTGAATCAGTCCCCTGAAAAGGAATTCCTCCAGGACAGGCACACCAACGGCAAGATACGTCAGCATAAGCACTTTCATCGCAGGGTAAGGAGTCTGTTTCAGAGCGTCGAGGCCCTCGTTGACACCTATCTCAAAGGCGGGGTCGACCAGTTTGCCCACAAAATCGACAATCACTACGCCTAACCACACAAGCGGCAGAACGGCAATGAAGTTGACAATTGCGGCGGCAAAATCCCCGGCCACGGTGCGAAGATCAAGCCCGAAGCCTTTCAGTCGCCCGGCAAAGAAACGCCACGCAACAAACAGTATTGCCCCGATCATCAGGAGGTTAATGACGGTATTTGCGATATAATTTGCAGATTCCAGGGCGCCGGGCGGGAAGCCCTCCATGACATACCGGATCGCTCCCATGACAAGAGACGCCAGAATCTGCCATGCGGCAAGGCACAGCAATGGGGCATAGACAGGCAGCCGGTTTCTCCTGGCGGGACAGCCGCCAAGAGCGAGCGGGCCGGCATACACGACAACCCACACAGTCAAAAAGACAACGCAAAGAACGCAGACGGTCGCTATAAGCAGATCGACGGCCAAGACAGCAGCAAGCAGGCTGCCCGCTGCGGGGGGACCCATTAAATTCAGTATATCCATTTCTATGTGGCGACCTTTCGGTGCGTTATCGGTTCCTGGCAGACGATAATCTTCGATTGCCGTCTCTGGATTCGGCGCTTTCGCGGGAATGACAAGTCCCACAATCCATCTTGCCAGAGTACTATTAATCGTCTTGCAACCCTGCGGCTTTTGTATTACATTGGGCGGTGCTTTTCAAGGAAAATTGCGTATGGATACGTTTCACATTGAAGGCCCGGTGCGATTAGACGGCACACTCAGCGTAAGCGGTTCGAAGAATGCGTCGCTTCCCGTCATGGCGTCGACTATTCTGGCGCCGGGTGTTTCGGTGATTCGCGGCGTGCCGCGTCTGGCCGACATCGCCGTTCTCCGGCAACTCCTGACAGGTCTGGGCGCGTCGGTCGAAAGAGGCGCCGACGGCGATTTGCACATTGACACGACGGTTATCGACAATCCCGTTGGTGAATACGATATTGTACGCCGCATGCGCGCCGGCATCTGCATCCTGGGCCCGCTGATTGCGCGTTGCGGGCGTGCGGAAGTCTCCATGCCGGGCGGCTGCGCCATCGGCGACCGACCGGTCGACATACACCTGCGAGGTCTGCGCGAACTCGGCGCCGAAATCCATCTGCACAACGGCAACATCCATGCCGCCGCACCCAACGGACTGAAGGGCAAGAGGATCTTTTTGGGCGGGCCTTTCGGTTCGACGGTTTTGGGAACTGCAAACGTTCTGATGGCCGCGACTCTGGCGGAGGGAGCCACCGTGATCGAGTCGGCTGCGTGCGAACCTGAAATAGCCGACCTGGCCGACTGTCTCAATAAGATGGGGGCGAAGATCGGAGGCATCGGTTCGCCGCGACTGACGATCGAAGGGGTAAGTTCGCTAAGACCCGTCGAGCATCGCGTCATAGGCGACCGCATCGAGGCCGGCACGTTCATGGTCGGCGCCGCAATGACCGGGGGGCGGGTTCGTCTCGACAACTGCCGCCTGGAACACCTGCTTGCCGTTGTCGACAGGCTCGAAAAGATCGGTGTGGAAATAGAGCCCACCGCCGACGGCTGC
>QNBS01000387.1 GCA_003644175.1 Planctomycetota bacterium
CCTTTGTCCCAGCCTACTGAGGCTGCCCTTCCGCAGCCTGTTCTGTCGGTTGAGCCTGAGACTCTTCCTGCGGCGTTTGTTGCGATTCAGGCTGCTCGCCGTCAGACCCTTGCTGTTCTGTTTGCTCAGGTTCGGTCTGCTCAGACTGAGGTTCCGGCTGCTGTATCTGCGCGGGTTGCGTCTGCTGGCCTTCATCCATCCGGGACTGATCCGACGGACGGGCAAACACCAGGTCCTCATTTGCAAGCACCTGATCGATATCCAGCAGGATCTTGACGGAATCTCCGATCTTGCCCATACCAAGGATGAAATCGGTTTCGACACTTGACCCGAACTGCGGGGCGTCTTCGATGTCCGAGCCTGCGATATCCAGTACCTCCTGCACTCGATCTACCACAATCCCGGTGCTGGACTTGCGGTCGGCGGTGTTTATCTCTACAACAATGATGCAGGTCTCCTCGGTGACTTCGGCCGTTGGCATGCCGAACTTGGCCCGAAGGTCAATTACGGGAATGACCTGGCCGCGCAGATTGATTACACCTTTTACATATTCCGGCGTCTGCGGTACGGCGGTTATATCCATATAACCGATAATCTCACGGACCTTGAGTATCTCCAGCCCGTACTCCTCGGGCCCCAAAGCAAACGTGAGATACTTGCCCTCCCTGTTCCGAACCGCCTTGTTCATCTGCTCAATTTGAGCGGTTGCTTGAGAAATTTCAACCATAATTGTGCTCCTTAAAAATTTGTTAACGTTATTAACAACCATATTAAAAGTATTGTCGCCGGTTTTGTTACTACTTAGACTTGACAGGTCCTTAATTCGTCCCGGCGCGAAACAAGCACACCAGATACAACTTCAAACCAGGTAACAATGCCTTTTGATATGTTATATTCACAGGGCTATCACAATTGAGTCTGCCTGGATAAAGTGTGTAGTGAGGGAAGCCCTGTCAGTTCCCTCACTACATGATGTAAGGAGGAATTGTAATATCTGAAACGACAACTCAATTGTGTCGACATATCGGATTCCGTAGTTCTTAAACTATCAAAGAGCATCAGATTAACAGGATCACCGCTGCCGCCATCGCGTTAAACCTCTTGTCAATCCTTTTGATTCTTGCCGATACTTCTCTTTTATTCCGGAAGTTTCAGGTGAAAGGGCAACAAAAAAAGCGTTGAAGCGGGCCTGTTCGATACCGAACAGACCGGGCTCAACGCTCGTATTTGTCACAACAAGATTTTGAAGGAAGCCCATTGAAGTGGGAGCGCCAAGCCTGACTACCCCCTGAAACACCCACGCCAATGGGCACACTTTGGAGCAGCATTCCCGACACTCCCATAAAATTGGCAGTATCAAGTATTACTACAACTATCCAAAGTGTTCTGTGTTGAGCAAAAGACTCAATTTGGCGTTTTGTTTCAGAGAATAATTGCTTCGTACTTATTCAGTTTTTAGGAACTTATTAAATTAACCTTTTAATATAACCTGAATACTTACATGAAACCACGGATAAAAACTTCGTACAGGTTAATCTCGTCTTTAAAGAGGAGTAACGTAATTTCGGAAAGTACCTGACTTTGGCATAATTAATACCGGAAAACCCTTAAATGGTGCAAAAGTTGTGTAATTCCGATTTTCAAGTCCAGTACACGGTTTCAATTGGCCGGGGCAAAACCTAAGATGAGCTTGCCGTTGGCGATCTCGGCCTTGGTTAGGCGGATGTGCTTTTCGCTGTTATAGATGGGAAAGACCGGGTCGAAGGATTTATTGTCGGCAAGCGCCCCATCGAGATCCCTGAGCCATTGGGTCCGGGGGAAAATCCGGAGTTGGTGGGCAACGACCTGGCGAGCAATGAACCCGGCCAGAGGTGTGATGTTAACGGCGCCGGCCTTAACTTTCCGGATGTTGAGGGACAGGAGCCCGTTTTCATTCAGTGCGGGCGTGCCGATGACGGTGATGACGATGGGAAAGCCGGCATAGTCAACGGTCCCCATGAGTATAATGGTGTCCTTTTGGAAGACAACGGAAGGGGCGGAAATCACGACACCGTTGAGGCTGTAGGGCCATCCCCAGCCCAAGGAGTTTTCATCGACGATGATTTCATTGAGGCCCTTCTGGGCGACAACGACATCGAAAGGCTCATCGAGTTGTATGTTATTGTGAAAGTTGGGGGCCAGATAATGTGTCAGGTATGGGCTGACTTCGTCGGTCGGCGGCGGCTGCAGGGGCTGATACTCACCGGGAACGTGCGTTAAAAGATAGACACCGACGACGCAGACGACGGCTAAGATAATAATGGCAATACACAATACCCGCAGACCGATTCGGAGGGGCGGCTTTTTCCTGTTATTTCGATTCATAAAACAATTCCAATTTGCTTCTTGCCGATTTCGATGCTAATGATTATAGTATTCAATTCTGTCGATTGAAGCATTTTTTTGAAAGTTCGGATTATTTGATGTTGAGAAAGGAAGGGACACGTGGCAAGTCATTTTGCTGATCGTCTGTGCCAGTCGGTAAAGAGCAAGAGCACCCCGCTGATGGTGGGGCTTGACCCCGTTTACGCTCGTTTGCCGGGGTCGATACGAAGCCACCGGGAAATGAACGATGAGTTCGATGTGGCCGCGGCGATCGATGCGATTTTTGATTTCTGCACGCGCACGCTTCGGATTGTCGCGCCGCTTGTACCGGCGGTGAAACTGAATATCGCCTGTTTTGAGA
>QNBS01000388.1 GCA_003644175.1 Planctomycetota bacterium
AGGATGGGAGCATTCATGTCCTCATGGAGCAAAGGCCCATCGACCTGCGGGTCTCGGTTATGCCCGGAAGCTACGGCGAAAAAGTGGTCATCCGTGTCATTGACGCAAGAAAAATACTCAACAGCCTCGAGTCGCTCGGATTCAGCTACGTCAACCTCGAACTGCTCCGCGAAAAAATCAAGGCCTCGCACGGCATCGTCCTGGTAACCGGGCCCACCGGTTCCGGAAAGAACACCACCCTCTACGCCGCCCTGGCCGAACTCAACAGTGAGGAGGTCAATATATGCACGGTCGAGGAGCCGGTTGAATGCAATATGTCGGCCATCAATCAGTTTCAGGTGCAGGAAGGGGCGGGGTTCACCTTTGCAACCGCCCTTAGAAGTCTGCTCCGCCAGGACCCGGACATCATCATGGTCGGCGAGATCCGCGACACCGACACCGCCGGCATCGCCGTCCAGGCCGCTCTCACAGGCCACCTTGTCCTCTCGACCCTGCACACAAACGACGCACCCGGCGCCGTAACAAGGCTCATCGACCTTGGCGTGCCCCCGTATCTCGTCAGCGCCTCGCTCATTGCCGTCCTCGCCCAGCGACTCGTACGAAAGATATGTCCCAACTGTAAAGAGGAATATGACGCGCCCGCCCCCATAAAAAAGGTCGTCGAAAAGTGGACCGGAGGTATTGAAACATACTACCGCGGTATCGGCTGTCGGAAATGCCGAAACACCGGGTTCCTCGGCAGGATCGCCATTCACGAGTTCTTCGCCCCCGACGACGACATGCTCGATATGATCACCCAGGGCGCCACCCTCAAGCAACTCCGAACCGCCGCCGGAGAAAAGGGCATGGTCCCGCTGCACGTTGACGGCTTTGAAAAAGTAAAAGCGGGAATCACCACAATTGACGAAGTACTCAGAGTGAGCAACCTGACCGCATAAGAGGATTTGTTGACTATGTTGACCGTGCAAAATCCAGGCCAAAGCACCGAACAATTGCGACCGGAGCAGACGGTTTCCCGGCTCCGGATCAAGACGTCGGAACTTACCCTGTTTACAACGCAGCTTTCGGTGATGCTCGACAGCGGCGTGGTGCTCAGCGACGCACTCGACGCCATAGCAGAGCAGACGCGCCCGGGCGTGTGCAAACTGGTCATACAGAATATCGCCGACAGGATCAAGGACGGCGAGAGCTTCTCCGTCGCCATGGCGCAATATCCCAAAATCTTCAACTCGATGTATGTCAGCATGGTCAAGGCATCCGAGGCGTCGGGCAATATGGCGAGCATGCTCGAAATTCTCAGCGGATATCTCAACGCCGACGCTGAAACAAGAAAACAGGTCAAAGGCGCCATGATCTATCCCTTTGTCATGCTCATGATGGCAGTCGCCGCCACCGGCTCGTTGATGTTCTTTGTGCTGCCGAGATTTGCAAAAATTTACGAATCCAGAGGCGCAGCTTTGCCGAAACTGACCCAGGCGCTGGTCTCGTTCAGCGGCATGTTGGGAGACATACGGATCATGGCGCCGGCGGTTACCGTCATCATTGCCCTTGGGGTGGGGTTTTATTTCTGGAAGCACACGATAAGCGGACAGAAGGTGCTCGACTGGGTACTGGTTCACACGCCGATTTTCGGAACCATGTTCATCGATGCCGTCCTGACAAGGAGCATGCGGATCATGGCGACAATGGTCAACACCGGCGTCAGCCTGCTCGATGCCCTGGATGTGATGAAGATATCCTGCGACAATTACTATTTCCGCAAGCTCTGGGAGGCAGCCGACGCCAAAATACGCGATGGTTATCAACTGTCCGATTCGATCATGCTTGCCCCGCACAGCGAACTGGTCGCCCCGGGAATCATTCAAATGCTGCGTGCCGGTGAAAAATCCGGACAGATCGGCAAGGTATGCGACAAGGTCAGCGTCTTCTACGAAAAAAAACTCCAAAACTCGATCCGCACCGCCACCTCGCTCATCGAGCCCCTTATGATAACCGTTATGGGCGCAATCATCGGAACCATCGCCATCGCGCTGCTGCTGCCGGTATTCAAAATATCAAGCCTCATCGCCCACTAAATTGGATTGACGATTTTCTATTTTCGATTTTATATTGCGGTGGAATCGCCTTGTCGACCTTCGCTGAAGCTACGGTGCGACAGGTCGGCGATATGCAATGTATACTGATTTCGGCAAATACCTCGATCCCCGCTATACCGGGCGGTGTTGACTTTGCAGCGATTTTCTGCAATACTGGCGACAACGAACAAACCGCCGTTTCCGGCAGGGCGGCCCTTGCTTGTGCAGGGTAGGGCTTGCCCACCGAGGCGGCCGACAAAAGGAAGACATCGGTATGGGATTATTCTATAGTCTTGGCAAAGCAGCCGGCCCTAAGATTCGCAAGGGCAAGTGGATGTGGCAGTCGCTCACCGGCGCCGAAGCCGACGCCATTGCCGCCGAAAACGCCGCCGGCGCCGACCTGGCATCCGAAGTCGCCCGCCAGGTCAAATTCATCTCCGCCGGCGCAACGCAAAACCTCATCGCCGACATCGGCTCGCGCCTCGCCGCCTGCGTCAAAAACAAGCACCGCAGATTCCATTTCGCCGCGGTCGAATCCGCCGAACCCAACGCCTTTGCCCTGCCCGGCGGCTACATATACATCACCGGCGGCCTGCTCGAACTCTGCCGCTGCAGGCCCGACGAAATCGCATTCGTC
>QNBS01000389.1 GCA_003644175.1 Planctomycetota bacterium
CCGCGTCCACCGTGGCGATCAGCTCGGCGCAATCGCCAGGCGAGGCGCACCCGTACGCTTTCGCCAGCGTATCGGCTTTGGCCTTGTCGGCGTCCACCACCGCGACAAGTTCACAAACGTCCAACTGATCATAAACCTTCGCATGGATCGCACCCATTTTACCCGCGCCGACAACGGCGGTTCGTATCTTTTTCATCTTGCTCTGCATTGTCATTTCGAGCGAAGCCGAGAAATCTATTAAAACAACTCCGCGAAGCGGTTCCTTGTAATCGAATCCGGTTTTGTTAGAGTTTCTTAATGATTCTGGTCCCGATGCGATTCCAGGTACCTGCCGAAGCGATGCTCGCTGCTCCGCATAATCGCATCGATCATGGCGCGAACATTGGCGTCCAGCCCGTCTTCGGCGGCTAATCCCCTGACCCGGTCCAGCAGCGGACCCTCGCCGCGATAGATGCGCTTGAACGCATGAATAATCGGCTCCTGCTGGGCCTGAGTCAGCCCCGCCCGATGCAGCCCCCGCTTGTTGATCGAACGCACCTCGGGGGGATAGTGCCCGCTGATAATCACAAAGGGCGGCACATCGTGATTCACCCCCGAAAAACCGGCCGCATAACACCACTTGCCGAATGTCACAAACTGATGAACAGCAACCATGCCGCTCAGCCACACACCCTTCTCGATCTTGCAGTGGCCGCTGACCTGCGAGTAATTACTTATGACAATCATATCTTCCAGAACACAGTCATGCCCGATATGCACCCCAACCATCAGCAGATTGTCATTGCCCACCTTGGTCGACATATCCGGATAGATGCTCGGGTGAATCGTCACGTGTTCGCGAATGATGTTGTTGTCGCCGATCTCAAGACCGCCGATCGGCGTCTCCTTATCCAACCCGAGAAGCTGCGGCGCCCTGCCGAGAACGCAACAGGAAAACAACTGATTGCATTTTCCGAGCCTGACGCCTCTTCCGATAGCGACATTGGCGTCCAGAACCGTCCCCTCGCCGATTACCACACCTTCGTCGATCACACAACACGGTCCCACAACAACATTCGAGCCCAACTCCACGTCTTCGGCAATTACCGCACTGGGATGTATCTTGGCGCCCATAAACCGTCATTGACCTCCTGCGCACTTTCAATAAATTTTATCGACCAACTCAAACCATGTCCTCGTCCACAAGCATGAACTTGAACATTGCTTCGGCCACAATGTCCTGGCCCACCGTCGCCGTACACCGGCATTTTGCGCTGCGACGACGCACCTTCAGAACCTCGGCCATCAGAACAACCTGATCGCCCGGCACAACCGACTTGCGTATCTTCACCGCATCCATCGTAAGCAATACGGCTAATTTACCCGTCAACTCCAGCTTCTGCGCAAAAAGCAGACCCGATATCTGCGCCAGCGCCTCCACAAGCAAAACGCCCGGCATAATCGGAGTGCCGGGGAAATGTCCCTGAAAAAACTGCTCGTTGTACGTAACGTTCTTGATGCCTTTAATACGCCGGTCGCCCTCGATTTCGATAACCTTGTCCACAAGCAAAAACGGATACCGATGCGGAAGAATGCGCTGAATCTTGCGAATGTCCAGCAGGGCTTCCGTAGGCAAAGCAGCCTTGCGATCGGCCTGCTCGGCCATCCTGACAAGCTGCCGCGCCAGACGCTGATTCAACGCATGACCGCTCTTGTACGCCACAATCCGACCCGTGATCCGCCGCCCCGCAAGCATCAGGTCGCCGATCAAATCCACAATTTTGTGCCGAACACACTCGTCGCTGTACCGATAACTGTTATCAACCGGACCATCCGAATTGATCACGAGAATGTCCTCGGGGCCAAGATGGGCGCCGATCCCCTGCTCCTGAAGCAGGCGTGCTTCCTCCTCCAGAACAAACGTCCGCGCCCCGGCGAGATTGTCCGAAAAATGCTCGCGCGAAAGCTCACACGTATAAAGCTGTCTGCCGATCCCGGCGTACTGCGTATAATCCAGATCGTAAGTGATGTTCAGCGAATCGGAATTATACGGCAACGCATATATCGACTTGTCGCCTTCGGTTATGCTCACAGACTCCGTGATCACCAACTCCTTGCACTCGCCGGCCTGGGCAACAATGCCGGATTCGGACAGCGCCTCGAAATAGGCCTGGCAACTGCCGTCAAAACCGGGCAGTTCTCCGCCGGCCACCTCGATTAGAATGTTCGTTATGCCCAGCGCACTGATCGCCGCAAGGCAGTGCTCCGGCGTCTCTATACTTGCCTCGCCGTTCTTCAACGCCGTCCGCCGATCCCTCTCGACGATATTGGCCGCAAGCGCCGGAATCACTACACGCTCAGCAAGATCCGTACGTATAAATACAACACCAGTGTCGGCTTCGGCGGGACGAAACACCGCCTTCACTTCCTCGCCGCCGAACAAGCCCCTGCCGCAAAGTCTGGCTTCGTTTTTTATTGTCTTCTGCAGCATCGCACCTGCCGATTCCAAAAATCGCTTCCTGCATCCTTTGCTTCAAAAGACCAACATCACCCGTCGGCCATACGTCCCTCGAGCTTCTCAACCGCCGCGGCAACCTGGCGCAACCGCCTGGCCATATCAGGCAGCTGTCGCTGCAAAGCCCAAACACGAAGCTGCAAATTCGCCTCGCTCGCCGGATAACCCACAACCTTGGCGCCTGCCGGGACGTCTCTCATCACGCC
>QNBS01000390.1 GCA_003644175.1 Planctomycetota bacterium
AGATTAAGCCCGAGTCGCTGCAGCAAAATTGCCTGATGTTCGCTGGGTTGACTCACGCAACGGCGGCGAATTTCATGGCCACTGTGGGTCGGCAGCACCACGGTGAATT
The DNA here is from genome assembly GCA_003644175.1 of Planctomycetota bacterium. Classification (GTDB taxonomy): domain Bacteria; phylum Planctomycetota; class Phycisphaerae; order Sedimentisphaerales; family Anaerohalosphaeraceae; genus B28-G16. The sequence goes on from QNBS01000390.1 coordinate 110, forward strand.
GAGGTGTCCGGTACTTTTTTGGGCACCATAACCTTATTTCCCACAAGCGTTTAGCACGATTTACAGTGTCAGAAACTTTTTTCGCATCTTTGGCCAACACAACAACAAAATCCGCAATTTTCACTTCCCAATCAACCGCCGTCTCGTGCCTGCCGCAATAGAAAACCTGTCCTGAGCGAAGCCGAACGGATAGTCATTCGTCAATATGGGGAGTTTACCCGCCGAAGGAGGGGCCAAGGCGGACCTCCACCCTTCGACATTGCAGCGAAGTGAAGATGCGCCGTGGCGGATTCATTATTCCTATTGAGCCCTTTTCGTGACTAAATGCTCATTCCGCCCGATAAAAGCTTGATTTTTCGCCCCAAATGTGATATAATGCATCGCAGAATTAAGGACAACACTATACCAAAAACAGGGGGAGCAAAAAAACCGTGCCCACACAACCGCAGCATCGCGCTCCAGGCCAGGAATCTCAAAATCCGGATTTTCCCCCCGGCCAACTGCCATTAATGATTGCGGCCGAAGTGTTTTTCGCCTACCATGGGTTTGGAAAGAGAGTAATACGATTCATCTGGAAAGGGCGGATAATGCACAGGAGCATCTGGATAGTACTCGTCCTGTATCTTCTCGCCGGATTGCCGGCGACGATATTGCAGGCTCAGACGGCAACCGATGCCCAAACCCCCTCGCGGTGGGCCAAGGATATCCGGGCGTTTGAGGCGTGGGATGCGAAAAACTCCTTTCCCGCCGATGCGGTCTTGTTTGTCGGCAGTTCAAGCATCAGGATGTGGCCGACGCAAAAGTCTTTTCCGAATCTGCCCGTGATCAATCGCGGCTTCGGCGGCTCGCAGATTTCGGATGCCAACCAATTCGCCAAACGCATTGTACTGAAGTATGCCCCCCGGCTGATCGTGTTTTACGCCGGCGAAAATGACATCGCCGCGGGCAAGAGCCCCGAGCAGGTGCTAAAAGACTACAGGGCGTTTGTTAAGATCGTCCACGATGCCCTGCCGCGAACGCCTATTATTTATATGGCGATCAAACCGAGCCGCAGCCTCCGGCCGTTATGGCCTAAGATGGACAAGGTCAACTCGCTCATCAGACAATTCTGCGTCAACGATACGCGACGGTTTTTTGTTGACGGAGCCGGCCCGCTTTTGGGTGAAGATGGCGAGCCTGACTACAAATTCTACCTCGACGACAAACTGCACTTAAACGCCGACGGATACAATATCTGGACAAAGCTGCTCGATCCGATCCGTCTGATCGGCGAGCTGAACCTGGAAGAGACCAGTCTCGCGCTACTGCTCATAAAGAAAGGAATGGGCCCGCACACGGTTTCACAGGAAAGGCTTGACAAGGTAACATCCCCAAAAAAGGCCGAGCCGGGGACTGTTCGCAAAACCGGCAATTCAGAGACACCGGGCGCCAACGATTTGTTCTGGGTAGCATCCAAAAGCAGTAAGGTGTTTCACAAATCCACCTGCCGGTTTGCCGCCAGGATTTCAGAAAAGAACAAGGTAACTTTCGCCAACCGGGACAAGGCAGCGCAGACGGGCAGGCGACCATGCAAGACGTGCAATCCCTGACTGATCGGCCGCCGTGGTCAGAACTCCCACTTGTGTGCGTGCTTGATGAAGCGGTTCTGGGCGAAGATACCGATCATGGTGGGAACGATCAGCACCACAGGCAGAAACCAGTCGTAATTATAGACAGAGTTATGGATCCATTGCGTCGGAACCTCTTTTGTCGCCTCATACAAATCCAGCAGCCGCAGCATGCCCACAACGGTAATAAGACTCCCCCCCAGGCTCGTAAAGAGCATGACGGCGGATTTCAGGATGATAAAGGACATCATGCCCCCTGCCACGACGCCTACCGCGGCGCCGGCCCACAGGTACACCTGGGGCAGGCCGAAAGCGTACCACAGGCCGCCCGTCAGCAAGCCCCCGGCAGCGCCCCCCAGAATCGACACACACCATTTCATCAGCGGAGCAGATAACCCTGCGAAAATTGCCAGACCGAATACGCCGCCCCAGATCTCACTGCCGGTCTTTGCGCCGAATTTGATGCCCAGATACATGCCGAAAAGCCCAAAGCAGATGACTACGAGTATCCTGAAGATTCGCCAGCCGTACAGCAGGTAGACAATCCCAAAGGATACGGCGATTACCGCCTGGAGCCAGGAAAGCGCGGTAATCTGAGACCAGATTGCGTCAAGGGGTACGACTTGTACGTCCTCAATAACCGTGGTTTCGGCTTGGGCAAGAATTGATGTGAAATTCATTATTTTCCTCCACTGGTTTCAGATTCGCCCTGCGGCTTCTTCGTTCGAGTTGGACACAAAAGCAGTTGCACAAACGTTCCAAAGGCCGCCATTGCCACAACAGCAGCCGCAAAAAACGCCGGCATCTGATAGATACCGGTCAAGGGTCTTGCGCCCTTATACAGCAAAACGAGTATCATCCCGGCAAAAATAGCCACCGTGCCGAGCGATGCGCATGTGGCCGCGGCGACAAATCGGGGCATCACAAAGCC
>QNBS01000391.1 GCA_003644175.1 Planctomycetota bacterium
GTGTCTGCTCTGTACCGGCTGCGCAATTTGTCGCGTAAGCTTTTGTCGGGAAGGAGATAAGGACCCGGAAAGGACGTTTCATTCAGGGACGATCCTAACACACGCGGGATAGAGCACATCGGAATCTGATGGGTAATCGAGGCATCCTTGAGCGCATCCGATGGAGGATCGCTGCGTTTAACAACAGTGATCCCGGGAAAGCTTCTCTGCAATAGCCCGGCCAGACGCCGATCACATTCAACGACTACATCAATGCCCCGCGCGACTATATGCCGGATAAGTCCTGAAAACTGGACTTCGTCCCCAATGCCCTGTTCACCCCATACGAGCAGTTTTCCCACATCTTCCACAGAGCCGGCCCACCATTGCTGAGGAAACGGACGCAGCGGTGTGGAAAAACCGTCATGTCGCCAGCGCCATTCGTATTCCTCCCAGCCCTCCTCGAACCGGCCGGTCAGCAGGAGAACAAGGGACCGGTTGTGATGCGGCTCTGCACATTCGGCATCAATGGCAATCGCCCTTTCAAAGGCGGCGTTCGCCTCACAGAACCGACCAAGTTCCATCAACGCGGCGCCAACATTGTTGTGGGCTTCCAGATAATCCGGTGAGATGATTATGGCCTTTTCGCTGGCGGCCACAGCCTCTTCAAAGCGACCCTGCCGATTAAAGAGAACCCCGAGATTATTACGGAATTCGGCTGAATTCGGAGCCAGCCCCACCGCCTTCTGCAGATTTCTTTCCGCCTCTTTCAGTTTGCCTTGAGCAATCAGCACCATACTGAGATTACTCAGGGCCTCGGCATATCGAGGGTCAAGTTCCAACGCTTTCGCGTATGCCGCCACCGCCTCGGCAAGGTCTCCTTTTTTCTTCAGTACCAGCCCGAGATTGTTGTATGCCTGCTTGTAATCGCCCTGCAGGCCGATTGCCTCCCTGCAGGCGGCCGCCGCCTCATCCAAACGGCCAAGCGTCATCAGCGCAGCGCCGAGGTTGTTGTGAGCTTTTGCAAAATCGGCTCGAAGTTCAATCGCCCTGCGGAATTCCAAAACAGCCTCGTCGGTCTTTCCCATTCGATGAAGCGCCATTCCAAGATTGTTATGGAGCGCCGAATGCCCGGGCGCCTGCATGACGGCCTCGCGCAGAAGTTCCACTGCTTCAGCGAATTGGCCTTGTTGATTAAGAAGCAGACCGAGCAACTGCATCGCATCGACTTGACGCGGAACCCTGGCAAGGATCTGCCGACACAACTGCTCCGCCCCCGGCATATCTGCGTTGTTATAGCAGGAAAATGCGCGGTCAAGCGCCTGGGAGATACTCAATCCGGACAAAAGGCTCTCGCAGCCGGTTTCACTGTTGTCCGCACAGCTTTTCAGCTCTGATATGGTATTTTCGCTCTCTCTGTCCTTGGTTGCCGACAATACAAGTCTCTCATTTGCAACAGGTATAAGCATTTGCTTTCTCACTGCCTGCTGTATTGTACAGCCTTTGTGCTATCGGCTCAAAGTCTAATTTGCAAAAGCTCTCCACCAGCGGCCTTGCTTTGGCGTCCGATTCACCCGGCAGTTTCACCTTCCAGTAGTACCGCCCCCGCTTCTCGTAGATACATCCGGGCAACTTGCTCTTCCGTGCTTTTTAACCCATCTTGACAACTCCGAATAACATGACAACGTTGAAAAAGGTTGTCCGATTGAAATGGTTTCGTTAAGTGGTTTTGTAAGGTATGGAAAATAAAGGACTTAGGAAACAGCGGGCGGCGGGAATCGAACCCGCATAGCCAGCTTGGAAGGCTGGTGCTTTACCATTAAGCTACGCCCGCACAGGCATTTCGCCATGAATGTTGTCGGAGCATATTCAAACAGGGCCTTTTTGTCAACAGAAATCGGGTAAATAAGGCAAACATGCAAGGATATCATCATTTTCCCGACGGGTGGACATTATTCGATGATTTGCTACAATCGTCTGGTCGATTTAATGGTGCTAATGCTTTTGAAGGAGTTTTGACGAATGGACATCCGGGAAACGGCATCGGCCGCCAAGACGGCGTCAATTCATATGGCCGCCGCCGGCAGCGATCTGAAGAACCGGGCCCTTGCCGATATTGCCGAGGCTTTGAAGGATAACAGTGCCGCGATCGCCGCGGCCAATCAAAAGGACCTCGATCGGGCCTGCGCCGACAACGTTGCAGCCGGCCTGCTGAAGCGGTTGAAGTTCGACGAGCCCAGGATCGCCGGTGTGTGTGAGGGCATCGAAAGTCTGATCGCAATAGACGATCCGGTCGGCCGGACGTTGAGCGCAACCGAACTCGACGACGGACTGGAACTTTATCAGGTCAGTTGCCCCATCGGCGTCGTGGGCGTTATTTTCGAGTCCCGGCCGGATGCGCTGGTCCAGATATCGTCCCTTTGCCTCAAAAGCGGCAATGCCGTGCTGCTCAAGGGTGGAAGCGAAGCTGTGGAGACCAATCGCATTCTCGCCGATGTGATTACTAAAGCCGGAGAGAATGCAGGGCTTCGGCGCGGGTGGCTCGGCTTGATGGAAACGCGGGCCGACGTCGCACAAATGCTCGCGCTCGATGAGTATATCGACTTGATTGTGCCGCGCGGCGGCAACGAATTTGTGCGCTATATTATGA
>QNBS01000392.1 GCA_003644175.1 Planctomycetota bacterium
GCGGGTTTTCATGGACTTGTGACCGAATTGGCCGCACAATGGCTCGATGAAAATGCGCCGGATCCTAATGAAACGATTATCTACGGCTGCGGGCCGGAGGTTATGTTGGCGGCGGTCGCCGGGTTGGCGGCAGAGCATGGAATTGACTGCCAGGTGAGCATGGAGCGTATGATGGGCTGCGGCATCGGGCTGTGTCAAAGCTGCGCCGTTTTGACCGCGCCGGACGCCGCCGGCGAGACAGTGTATAAACTGTGCTGCAAAGACGGGCCTGTTTTTGATAGTAAGGATGTGTCTTTTCGCCTATGAGAAATGACGTTGACATGACTGTGGATTTTGCGGGGCTAAAGCTGTCCAATCCGGTTTTCACCGCGTCGGGGACTTGCGGCTATGCCGATGAGTTGTCCGATTTTCTGGATGTCGGCGCTTTGGGCGGTTTCATAACCAAGAGCATTACGCCGGCGCCTCGAAAAGGCAATGCGACGCCGCGAATCGTCGAGACCGATTCCGGGATGCTCAACGCCATCGGGCTTGCCAATATCGGCCTGGACCGCTTCGTCGAGGAGAAGCTGCCGATTATCAGCCAACTGAAGACGGCGGTCTTTGTTAATGTGGCCGGAACGACAATTTCCGATTATGTGGCGGTCGCCGAACGTCTTGGCGGCGAAGCGGCAATATCGGGCCTTGAGCTGAATATCAGTTGTCCCAATGTCAAAAAAGGCGGTATCGCCTTCGGGACAGACCCTGGGCAGGTCGAAGAGATTACCCGTGCGGTGAAGAAAGCGGCAGGCTCGAAGGTGCTTGTGGTTAAACTGACGCCCGCTGTAACCGATATAAGCGTAACGGCCCGTGCCGCCGTTGCCGGTGGCGCCGACGCCCTGAGCCTGGTGAACACTTTCACTGCGATGGTAGTAGATATTCAGACGCGGAGGCCTGTGCTTGCCAACCGGACGGGCGGACTGAGCGGCCCGGCGATAAGGCCTATAGCCGTCTATCTGGTCAATAAGGTCTATGAGGAAGTCGCCAAGGCAAACGACGTTGCGGTGTTGGGTCTCGGCGGGATACGGACGGCTTCTGATGCGATTGAGTTTATCATTGCAGGCGCATCGGCCGTAGCGGTGGGTACGGCGACGTTCGCCGAGCCGAACTGTGCGACGAGCCTTGTTGAGGGCATAAGCCAATACTGCATAGAGAGCGGAATACGCGATGTAAAGGACTTGATCGGCAGCCTGCAATAATGGAGCATTGTTGGTAAGGGGCACTCTAATAAAACCAGTCTCGATTATAAGGAACCGCTTCGCGGAGCTGTCATAATAGATTTCTCGGCTTCGCTCGAAATGACAAGTGATTTGCGGGAATGACAAGTGATTTGCGGGAATGACAAGTGATTTGCGGGAATGACAAGTTTTCAGAAGCGTTATTGTTGTTTTATCAAGGAGTAACAGACGGTGTCGGAGCAGAAAATGGACGTTCTCAAGCTCTTGTATGACTACTTTCCCATGTCGGTCTATACGGGCACGCGCCTTGTGTTCATAAGTGAAGACTATCGTGTGGAGATGACGCAGCACAAGCGCACCGATTATAGTCAGCCGGATAACAGTCTGCCTCTTGTGCGTGTTCGCATCTTCAAGAAGGCGCTGAACGGCGAATTTGTGCCGGGACATTATGAGGATTTTCAACTCCCGTCCCTGAGCGAATTGGCCACGCAGATAGAACGCTATGTGCAGTTCGCCGTGGGCAAGAATATCCGCGAGAACGTTTAGGTATGGTCGAGTTTGGCGTCAAACAATCGGACGGCAGGGTCATTTTCCGTGTGAAAGTTGTTCCGGGCAGCAGCAGGACGGCTGTGTGCGGGCTGCTCGACGGGATGCTGAAAGTGAAAGTTGCCGCGACAGCGGAGAAGGGAAAGGCCAACGACTGTCTGATCGGCTTTTTGGCCGAGGAGTTAGGCGTGAAGAAGAAGGCAATTGAAATTGTTAAAGGAAACACAAATCCGGTCAAGCAGTTGGCGGTTGCCGGCGTTAGCATTGAAAATGTGAGAGAGAAACTTGGCGGCTGCCGGCCGGGACAATAAGGCACTCTAAACAAAACCCGACTCGATTACAAGGAACCGCTTCGCGAGGCTGTTTTAACGGATTTCTCGGCTTCGCTCGAAATGACAGAGTGTTCGCTCGAAATGACAGAGTGTTCGCTCGAAATGACAAGTCTCATGAAAAAGTACTTATACATTTTTGCAACAGTGATTCTTATGTCGGTGCTGTGCGGGCAGGTTTTTGGGCGGCGGCTTGCCAATACCGGCAAGGATGGTTTGCGTTTTTTCACAATTGACAAGATTCTCACGCTCGAAGACGACCAGATCGATATCGGCACGGCCGCCCTGCTGCTTTCGCGCAAGTGGAGCAACGCCAAGAGCGTTCACAGGTACCGCGGCAAACTGGACGACATGGCGGACGACATACTCAGGCAACTCAAAAAGAAAGGTATCGTCAAGGTCGACTACCGTGCTGTTGCGGTAATCAATGACTATCTCTACAACGAAAAGGGCTTTGCGTCCATCCCTACCGCCGACAATCCCGAAGATCTCTTCCTGCACAACGTCCTTGACACTCGTCGCGGATACTGTCTGAGCC
>QNBS01000393.1 GCA_003644175.1 Planctomycetota bacterium
CGCTTGCGCTGTCATTTTCCATAAGACCAGCAAAATCAAATACTTACGTCACAACAGCCATAAAAAAACTTCCGGAACATTCATCCACTGACATTCCGGAAGCTTGCCACGGCAAGAAAGCCGCTAAATTCATCATTTCTGCCGGGTGTGTCATCATTTCTCCCGACTTTGAGCCAAGTCTAACACGTCGTTTGGCGGTTGTCAACAGTCGTACCGAAATTAAGTGAATAAATCTGATAATTTCCATAAGTCTTTGTCGGCAGTGCACTTAGACAAGCAAAAAAAAGTCCTTTTACACCGTACTCTGCCTGAAAGCCTCCATAGCGGCCTTGCGGACCGCCTTCAGCGACAGGCCGTGCTTTCCGGCCGCCTCGGCACAGTCGGCGTATTCGGGCTTTGCACTGACGACCCGTCCCTGCAAACTTCCCGTCTTGATACGTATCGAGCCGAATTCGGTTCTGACCGTGACAGATTGCCGGGCGAGCCTGCTCCTGGCGATCAACTGCCTGCGTATGCCTAAGGTCAGGCCTGCGCTGAAGATGATTCTCTCCAGGTCGCTCGCCTTTGCCGGTGAACTAATCACCGAGAGCATTACGGCAGGGCGGTTGTGCTTCATGCCGATCGCGGTGGTGAAGACGTCCAGCGCACCGGCGTCGAGCAGTCTGTCCATCGCAAAACCAACGGTTTCGCCGTCGGCGTCGTCGATATTGCATTCGAGCACACACACGCAATCGGCATCAGCGCCCGGCTCTTCCGTTTGCCCGACGATCAGACGCAGGACGTTCGGCACATCGTCGAATTGCCTTGTCCCCGCTCCATAGCCCGTCGCCTGCACCTTCATCGCGCCCATAGCGCCGAATCGGCCGGCAAAATGCGTCAATATCGCCGCCGCCGTCGGTGTGAGCAGTTCAGAATCGACCGGCCCGCCGACAATAGGCGCATTGGCCTCTTTCAACAGTTCAACCGTCGCCGGCGCAGGCGCCGGCAGCAGTCCGTGGGCCGACTGAATCGTCCCTCCGCCCACCGACAACGCCGAGCAGCAGACCTCCTCAACGCCAAGCGCATCGAATCCAACGCAGGCGCCGACAATATCGACGATGGAATCGACCGCGCCCACCTCGTGGAAACAGACCGCCTCGACGTCTTTTGCGTGAATGCGGCCTTCGACTTCGGCGAGCTTGCGAAATATGTCGGCGGTGTGGCCCTTGGCTGACTCGCCGATATCGCTTTGGGCGACAATCTCGATAATATCCGACAGCTTGCGATGATGGTGCTCGCCGGGCGCCGCCGGCGTAAAATGCAGGGCGCTTATGCCGCATCGCATGACTTTTTCGACCTTGATCTTCAGGTCGGCTATACCCAGCGAGTCGAGACGGCTCTGCAGAAAATCGGCGTCCAGGCCGGCGTCTATCATCGCCGCGACGATCATATCCCCGCCGCAGCCTGCCAGGCAGTCAAAATAGGCTGTTTTCATAAGTTCCTCTGACACATAAACTTCCACCATATTATGCACGACGGCGCCGTTTGTTCAAGCACAAAGATTCCGGCAGGGCTTGAAATGTTGGCGATAATATGATAAGAGAGGCGATTATGGTCAAGGGATTTGGCAAAATACTGATAATAGCCCTTTTGGGCTTTTGTTTTGCGCCGCCGGCGGATGCGTCGCTTACGAGCGACATAAACGCCATTGTTACCCGCAAATCGCAGAAGAATGCCCATTTTGCGGTCAGGGTAGTCAACGCCTCCACCGGTCGGACGGCCTATGCCAGGTATGCCGACGAGCTCATGATCCCGGCCTCCAATATGAAGATCATCTCCTCGGCCGCGGCGCTGCACTATCTCGGACCCAACTATGAGTTCACCACAAAAGTCGGCCTGCGGGGCAGGACATTGGTCGTCATAGGCGGCGGCGACCCGCTGCTGGGCGATCCCGAGACCGACGAAAAGCACGGCAGAAAACCGGGCCGGCTCTTTGCCGATATCGCCGGCGCACTGGCGGAAAACGGTGTAAAATCGCTCGATGAGATTATCATCGATACCGCCTTTTTTGACGACAACGGCGTGTGTCCGAACTGGTCCGCCGACGATCTCAACCAGGATTATGCCTGCGAGGTTTCCGGGTTGAACTACAACCTCAACTGCATCAGGGTCTCGGCGAAGAGATACGGGTCGAAGGCGATCGTCTATGTTGAGCCGCAGACCAACTACTTTACCTTTGTCAACAAGATGAAATCGGTATCGAAGGGCAAATCGGCAATCGCCGTGCTGCACAATGCCCAGCCGAACAAGCTCCTCGTCAAAGGCAAATGTGCGCCCGGCGCCGGCGCAAGCGCCGACGTTGCGATCAAGAAGCCGGCAGGCTTCTTCGGGGTACTGCTCGCCGAGAACCTTTCGCGGGCGGGGATACGTGTTCCAAAGCAGGTTACGCAGAGATACACCGGAAAAGAAAAGGGCATTAAGATCATCAGAACGTACAAGACGCCGATGGCCGATGTCCTGAAAAGGTGCAACACCGACAGCCTCAATCTCGCCGCCGAGGCGTTTATCAAGACGATCTCCGCCGAGAACACCGCCGGCAGGATTAACGGCGAATGGCCGCATGGGCAGACG
>QNBS01000394.1 GCA_003644175.1 Planctomycetota bacterium
AACAGATGATACTCGCCGTCATAATACACCATGCCGTTGGAGTCGTTGTTCCAGCCGCGGCGCGAGGAGAAGTGGAACTGCTGGCGATTTTTCTCTTTGTAGAAGGTGTCCGCATCCTTGATCGCGTCATCCTGATAAATCTTCTCAAGGCCGTTCGATTTGCCGGCGGAGGCATTGAGCTTCAGCGTTGCCGTCTTGCCCTTGAACTCACTGACATTCAGCCACACCCAGTAATCCGGCTCGCCTTCGGCTAATTCAATCACAAACTGCCGCACGATCTTGCCGTCGATTAATATATCCATCGTGCGCTTTGCCGCGCCGTGCTTGACCGGCATGTTCAGATACTTTTTCGCAAAGACCATCTCCCGGCTCTCAGGGACCTTCTCAACGGCGCTCTTTTTGTCGCCCTGGACAATCTGGTCGATGTTGATATGCCCCCAGCCGCCTTTGGCCTGATCGACAATCTGAATATGAGCGGTCTTTCCGCTGAGATCGGATACGTCCCAACTGTGCCAGTCAAGCGCCTCCGAACCGCCGGGCCGGTCGTTGGGTCCGGTGGCCGTACGGACGATCTTGTCGTCGACAAGCAGATTGATGCACGCCTTGCCGGGATGTGCGCCGCCGCCGATGAGGAAGTTGATGTATTTTCGCTGAATCTCAAATGGCGGCGAGGTTAGGGTCCCCGTAGCCTTGTCGCCTTTGTAGTAGCTGTTGGCGAGACCCTTGCCTTCAAAACCGCTGACATTCATTTGACCGGCTAATGTCCCCTTCGCGGGTCCCGGCCCGAATGCCTCGCCGGCTGCCTTCCAGTCGCCGTAGGTCTTAGCCTCAAAGTCGGCGATAAGGATGTCTTCGGCAGCTTGCGTGATGGAAACACTGCAACATACCAGGAGGATTGTCAGGATCGATCTGTTCATTGGGGCGCCCTTTCCATAATAATAACGAATTGCATTAGTTAACGGGCCCATTATACAGGGTCTTTTCAGTAAATGCTATAGCGGCTATCCAAAAAAATCGTTGTTCGCGGCGGGTGTCTCTGGTAAACTGCCCGCAAGCAGGCGGAGATGCGGAAATGGGCTTGAGCGTGCTGAATAATCCTTATGTCAGGGAAAGGTGATTATGGAGTGTCCGAGAGATCATTCGGTTTTGGAATCAGGTGTGTATGAAGGGGACGTTGAGGTTGATGTGTGCCCGTCGTGTGCTGGTATGTGGCTGGATATGGGGGAGCTGGAGCGGATTGAGGATATGCGGGAGCATGACTACTGCGAGGAATTGAAGCGGATGCCCAACGTGGTCGGGGCTGCTTATGAAATGGCCCGGCAGAAAAACGTTGCTCCGATTAGTTGTCCGAAATGCGGTGCGGAAATGTCAAGGCATGAGTATGCTTTTTGTTCGCAGATCATGATCGATGTCTGCCCCAAGTCAGAAGGTATCTGGCTTGACAAGGGTGAGATCGAAAAGCTTGAAGTATTCTTTGAGCAATCTCGCATGGAGGCAGGCCAGATTCGTAAAGGTTTCTGGAAGAGCCGGGTATCGCCCGGTTTGATGTCATCCGGCAAAAGGACGATCCGACGCGATTTGTGTTGGTGGAAGTTTATCGCACGGCGGACGATCCGGCGCGGCATAAGGAGACGGCCCACTATGCTAAGTGGCGGGATACCGTCGCCGATATGATGGCAGTTTGTTGAGGGCGACCACATGGGGTTTGTTGAGGGCGACCACATGGGGTTTGTTGAGGGCGACCACATGGGGTTTGTTGAGGGCGACCACATGGGGTTTGTTGAGGGCGACCACATGGGGTCGCCCCTACAGAAGGTAACGTTATGAAGTTTGAATTTGCCACGGCCAGGCGGATTGTGTTCGGCGACGGGACGGCGATGCAGTTATCAAAGCATGCCGCTGCGCTGGGCAGGCGCGCCTTTGTGATCACGGGGTCGAATCCGGGGCGATTGAGCAAGCTGCTCGATTCGATCGGTGAGGTTACGGTGAGTCGCTTTGCCGCCTGCGCTGAGCCGTCGACGGATTTATTGGCCGAAGCCGCTGGGCAGGCGCGGGCCGATGCGTGCGATATGGTCATCGGGATCGGCGGGGGCAGCGTGATCGATACCGCAAAGGCGGTGGCGGCGCTTTTGACCAATAGCGGCGCGGTCATGGATTATCTCGAAGTCGTCGGTCTGGGAAAACCACTGGCAAATCCGTCGGCAGCGTGTATTGCCGTACCGACCACAGCGGGCGCCGGCGCCGAGGTTACGCGCAACGCCGTGCTGTACGTGCCCGACAAACAGGTCAAGGTCAGTATGCGGAGTGCGACCATGCTGCCGCGATTGGCAATCGTCGATCCGGAGCTTGCATGTTCGATGTCGGCGGCGGTGACGGCGTCCACAGGTCTGGATGCGCTGACGCAATTGATCGAGCCGTACGTTTCGCACCTTGCCAATCCGCTGACCGACGGTATCTGCCTGGAAGGCTTGGCGCGGGCGGTGCGGTCGCTTCGGCGGGCGTATGAAGACGGCCACGACATGCAGGCCCGCCGGGATATGTCGCTTGCCAGTCTGTTCGGCGGATTAGCTCTTGCCAATGCCAAACTCGGCGCCGTTCACGGGTTTGCGG
>QNBS01000395.1 GCA_003644175.1 Planctomycetota bacterium
CGTTATGGACATGCTGACCGCCTCCGACACCGACATCCAACTCAAGGCTCTCGAACTCATAGCACGCCGCAGGATGACCAGCGCGACCGCGGCCCTGCTCAAAGCCGCCGGCGACAACGATGAATCGGTCCGCGCAGCCGCTATCGGAACATTAGGCGATCTCGGCGACACAGTGAAGTTCGGCGTCCTGCTCGACCTTCTGCTGAACGCATCCGGCCGGCAGGAAATCCTCGCTGCCGAGCGCGCGATCTCGGCAGCCTGCACCCGCCGGGCCCGGCTCGGCGCCGTAACCCCCAGGGCTCTCATTGACCAGCTCTCGGCGGCGCTGGCGAATGCGCCCACCCAACAGAAGATCGCTTTACTGCGCATCCTGCGCAACACCCAGGACCCCAGGGGCCTCCAGGCCGTTCGCGCCGCCGCCAAAGACACCGATACACAGGTGGCGGGCGAGGCGGTTTCTCTGCTCTGCGGCTGGCCCACTGCCGACGCATTAGGCGACGTACTCCAACTGACCAAGACCGCCTCCGATCCCAAGAGGCGCATCCTCGCTCTGCGAGGCGCCATTCGCCTTATCCCGCTCCAGGATGTTCCTGTTGGTAAAAAACTGGCAGGATTCAAGGAGATACTGCCTCTCGTGCAGCGTAATGAGGAAAAGAAGCTCTTTCTCGGTGCTCTCGGCGCCGTCAATTCGCCGGCCGCAGTTGAATTGATTCTGCCTTATCTGGACAATCCCGCAACAAAGGCAGAAGCCGCCACAGCCATCCTGGGTATCGCCAAAAAAATCCTCAAAGCCCCCAACGTCAAAAAGCAGCAGGCGGCGAAACTGATAGCCCCCTTACAGAAAGTCGTCGCTGCCGGCAAACCCGCCCTCGCCAAACGAGCCAAAGCTCTCCTGCGACAGGCGAAGAACAAGGCGGGATAACAGCCCCACAAAATTCTGCCGGCTCATAATCCCGCCAACCACAAACCAATGGTTGCGCCGCAGGGGCAGCCCTTGCGGTTGCCCGCGCGCACTATAGGGTGTCCCGATTCATCGGGATCATCCCGATCGCAGCCACCATCATCCCGAAAAAGAAGATTTTACAAACATTTTACTTTTTTCATGTCAACGGTTGATGTATCTTTACTGAATCTTTAAGGAGATTAAGTCATGTCAAACCGTCATTTGGGTTCAATCGTCGTCCTTATCACCGTTACTGCGGGGCTTTTTAGCGGGCTTTGCGCCGCCGCAACGACCAAGTCGGATGCACCCTTAAAGGTGTATGTGCCGTACGATGAGTTAAAGGATGTCTTCGAGGCCGAAGACCAGGGCGTTTTTCTTTCGTACAAGGAGTTCCAGCGACTCTGGCGGGCCGCGCAGGGCAAACCCGCCGGCGCCTCATCGGCGCCGTTTGAATATCTGCTCAGCACAGCGCGGTTCAACGGGACGGTCGCCGACGAACTCGGTTTGCTTCAACTGGAGCTTACCGTTGACATACTGACCGATGATTGGGTCGATGTCCCGATCGGCCTGGGGGGTGTCGCGATCTCCGGCGTGCGATTTGTCGAACCAGCCGATGCCAAACCGTCGCCGCTGCTGCGCGTCGTCAACGGCCGGTACATCCTGACGACCAGGGGCAAGGGGCGATATGTATTGGCGGTGGATTTTGTCAGCCGGCTGGAAACAAAACCCGGCTTGAATGTGTTGGGTTTCAAGCTGCCTTCGGCGGCGATAACGACACTCGAATTAGTGATACCCGAAGAGAACATGAAGGTGGACGTCAAACCCATGCTTGCGGCGACCACGACCCAGATAGACGTCGACGGGACAAAGTCGACGAAGCTTCAGGCGTTTTTGGGCTCGGCGAAGAATGTCAATCTGAGCTGGAAGCCCAGCACCCAGACGGCCGCGGAATTGGAGGCGGTGGTCGTCTGTCGGCAGTCGCAGCATATCGATATCGCCGAGGCGCTGATCACCTATGACATCAAGCTGAATTACTCCATCCACCGCGGCGGCGTCGATGCCTTTGCGGTTCGTCTGCCCTCGGGATTCCGGGTAACGCAGGTTACCGGCGCAAACATTTCCAAATGGGATGTGAAAGCCGTCGATGTCGCCACACCCGGCGACGGAGGCCAGACGCTGCTTGTGACATTGTTCAGTGCGGCCAGGAACAGCTATTCGCTGCGGGTCAGGATGGAGCGATTCCTCCAGGAAGCAGACGCCGTCGTGCCACTGCAGCCTGTGGTAACCGAAGGCGTTCTCCGCAGAAGCGGCCTGGTCGGAATCACGCATTCCCGGAGGCGAATCGTACAGTTGAAAGACCTAAAAAACCTCGCGCGCGTCGACACCGGACGCCTTCCAAAGGAGATCGCAAATCGCGCCGGAGTAACCGCCTACAGATTTATCACCTCCGATTATGGAGCGACGATTTCGATTGAAACGGCAAAGCCGCGCGTGTCGGTCAATCAGCGATGGATGTTAGGCGCAGATACCGACAAGCTCTATCTGCAGGCGAAGATCAATTATCGTATCGAACGCACGGGAGTATTCCTGTTGGAGATGGATTTCCCGGCGCCGTGGAAAATATCGCAGGTCGGACCCGGCGGCATTGTGGA
>QNBS01000396.1 GCA_003644175.1 Planctomycetota bacterium
ATTCCGAAAACCCGCAGGTCCTTTCTGTTAGGATTCCAGTTTGCCTCGATGATCGCCATAGTCAAATTTCCTGCCCGCTAATCCAATTCAAACTGCGCCTTGTACATGTCAATCTCGTGCCGGGCGGCCTGCGGTTGTCGATCCTTGTAGAGCAACTGATTGCCCATCACCAACACATCCATATTCGTCGCCATAAAGCACCGGTACGCATGTTCGGGCGAGCACACAATCGGCTCGCCCCGGATATTAAAACTCGTATTGATAATAACCGGACAGCCGGTCTTGTCCTTAAACCAGCTCATCAGAGCGCACAATCTCGGGTTCCTGTCGCGATCCACCGTCTGCACCCGCGCCGAATAATCCACGTGCGTTATCGCCGGCACCACGCTTCGCTTGCACTTGAGCTTTTTAAGCCCCCGAAGCGACGCCATCTGCTCGCCTTCGGCAAGCCTCTTGTCGCCCCGGACCGGCGCAACAAGCAGCATATACGGACTGTCGGCGTTGGGCCTCATCTCAAAATACTCATCGACATCATCCCTGAGCACACAGGGCGCAAACGGCCGAAACGACTCGCGAAACTTGATCTTCAGATTCATCACCGACTGCATCTTGGCGCTTCGCGCATCGCCGATGATACTGCGGTTGCCCAGCGCACGAGGCCCGAATTCCATCCGTCCCTGAAACCAGCCAATCACCTTCTCATCGGCAATCAGCCCCGCCACATCGCCACTGAGCCTGTCGAATTCGTCGTACACCTCGTAGTCGGCCCGGACCGAATCAAGAAACGACCTCACTTCCTCGTCGGTATACGCCGGACCCAACAGCGATGCCTTCTGCTTGTCGCGTCTGTCGCACAGGCGCTCGTTACCCAACAACTGGTGCCACACAAACAGCGCCGCACCCAGCGCAGCCCCTGCATCGCCGGCGGCCGGCTGAATCCAGATATTCTCAAAGGGCCCCTCCCGCAGGATACGCCCGTTGCCCACACAATTAAGCGCCACGCCTCCGCCCAGAACAAGGTTCTTCATCTGCGTCTCTTTGTGCACATGCCTTGCGGCACGCAGCACCACCTCTTCGGTTACCTTCTGGATCGACGCGGCAATGTCCATCTCCCGCTGCGTAATCGCCTGCTCCGGCTGCCGTCTCGGCCCGCCGAACAGATTTGCAAACTTGCGCCCCGTCATCACCGTCCCGTGGCAGTACGGAAAATAACTCATGTCCAGGTGCAGCGAACCGTCGGCCTTGACATCAACCAGCTTTTCCATGATCAGATCGTAGTACTGCGGCTCGCCGTAAGGCGCCAATCCCATCAGCTTGTACTCGCCGGAGTTGACCCTGAAGCCGGTAAAATACGTAAACGCCGAATACAGCAACCCCAACGAATGAGGAAAGTGCATCTCGTGCGTAAGCTCAATTTTGTTGCCCCGACCGGCGCCGTAGCTGGCCGTCGCCCACTCGCCGACGCCGTCAAATGTCATTATCGCAGCTTCGGCGAACGGCGAGGGAAAGAATGCGCTCGCCGCGTGCGATTCATGGTGCTCGCAAAAGACATACCGGCCCTTGAACTTGCCGTCAAGCGCCTTGTCCATCTGGCGCGGAAGATGAAGCTTCTTTCTCAGCCACTGCGGCATGCCCATCATAAACTGCCGAAACCCCCGCGGGGCGTATGCGATATACGTCTCTAACAGACGCTCGAATTTCGTAAACGGCTTCTCGTAGAAAACGACGTGGTCCAGCTCGTCTGCGCCGATAACGCCGGCAGCCAGGCAGTACTCAACGGCATGCGCGGGAAAATCCTGATCGTGTTTTTTTCGCGTAAACCGCTCTTCCTGGGCCGCCGCAACAATATCGCCGTCCCGCACCAAGGCCGCGGCACTGTCATGGTAAAAAGCGGAAATACCCAATATGTTCATAATGTTGTGCTTTTATCAAGAGTTATCTTCGCAGCCGATAACAACACGCTTTTGGAGCCTTTGAGCTCTTATTATCGCCTGAATTGGCCTTATTGTAAAGGTTATCCCTGAATTTTCTTGCATCAGCAGCCGATTCATTATATAAACAGCGTCTCGATCCGACGGAACCGGATTATCGGGCAAAGCAATACCCGTTATTCGTTTCCGAAAGCGATCACGGCGGCGTGGCCAAGTGGACTAAGGCGACGGTTTGCAAAACCGTTATTCATGGGTTCGAATCCCATCGCCGCCTGTTCAGTGCTTATCATGTTATTGTTTTTTGAGTTCTGCAAAATTGCGATTTGACATGTTTTTGGAAAAGGAAAAGCGAGAAGGCTTTTCCTTTTCTTAGAGCTAACTTATGTTAGAATAACACGTTAGGTGATTACATAAGAAAATCGAAAAAATGATTTTCTTATGTAATGTATGCCAAATCGCAATTTTGCAGAAGTCTTTATTGTTTTCTTAAAGGAGTCAAGAATGCAAAAAACAAGACACATCTCACCGGCCATCTGCCTCATTGTTCTGGGGCTGGTGCTCTCAGGCTGCGGCAAGGTCAAGCAGGAAAGAGACGATGCTCTCGCCGAAGCCGCAGCCGCCAGGGCCGAACTGGCAAAAGTCAAGACTCAACTGGAAGAGGCC
>QNBS01000397.1 GCA_003644175.1 Planctomycetota bacterium
CGCCGGCAAAAGTAATTTTACCCTTCGTCTCTATCGTTGGTCTCCTTCGGTTGACAGCGGTGTTGCGCACCGCCCCAACCGCTGCTCATTCTGCCGGCAATGAGCACATAAACAAGACTCATAAGCCCCGCAAGCAACACGCCAAGCAGGATTCTGAGGTGTTCATTGCCTGTAACTGCGACGAGTTTCTTGTCAAGAACCACCAGGCAGACAACAAAAACGATGATCGGCAGCAGGAATACAACAATAACCTTCTTCGCCACCGACGGCCCCTGTGCCTTGCCCATCTGCTCATAGATGGTCTTGCAGTCATGGGCTCCGGCGCAATTTGAACAATATTCTTTATCCGTCATTATTAATACTTCAGTTGAATAAAGCCGACCTTATAATTAAAATCGGTTTGCTTTTCAAGTCAAATTTTAAGTTTAATTATTTTCGCAAACAGAAATCGAGAGGGAAATCGAAATGTTTAACAGAACAATCCTGCTTCTGCTCATTTCCATTTGTTCGGTCCTGGCCGGCTGCGCCACAAACCCCGTAACGGGCCAGAATCAGCTTATGCTGATAAGCCCGCAACAGGAACTTGAATTAGGTCGGCAGTACTCCCCCGAGGTCCAAAAACAGTTGGGCGGTCCGATCAGCAACCCGCAGATCCAATCCTACGTTGCCGGCGTCGGCGCGAAAATCGCCCGTGCCGGCCACATGCCGGACCTTGAGTTCCACTATACAGCCGTAAACGACAAGTCCATAAATGCCATGGCGCTTCCCGGCGGACATATCTTCATTACCCGCGGCATGTTGCAGAATATCCGGACCGAGGCCCAATTAGCCGCGATTCTCGCCCATGAGACGGTCCACGTCACCGCCCGTCATTCCGCCGACGCTATGAGCAAGCAGATCGGCATGAGCATACTGCTGTCGGCGGTAACCAGCAAAAAAACCTCGCAAACGCTTGTGTCAGTCGCCGAATTGGGCGCACAGATACTGTCCCTGAAGTACAGCCGCACTGCCGAGTATGAAGCGGACACCTTCGGGCTGGATTACATGGCAAAAGCCGGATACAACCCCAGCGCCATGGTCGAGTTGATGGAGATACTCGAAAGTCAAAACAGCGCAAGGCCCATCGAATTCTTCTCCACCCACCCTAATCCGGCCAGCCGCAAGGAGAAAATCCGCCAACATATTGCATCCATGACCCCTTCCGACGAACTGGCGACGGGACAAGCCGATTACAAGAAGAACGTCCTCGAAAAGCTGTAGCAGATGTCCTGTAGTCGGGTCGGCGGGCTGAAACTAAAACATGACTTTTGCATTAAATTGTTGCATATCAACGATTTATCCGATTAAATCAAGGGCTTTCAGACGACGAATGTGCGGGCAATCTGAGGACAAATTGGGCGACTGCGGAAATGGCGGATACTGTGAAACGGTACTTTTTCAGGAAAAACCAAAAACTTGCCAAACCTGAGCAGTTTCGGGCGGTGTTGGCGCATAAGTGCTGTTCACAAAACGACTTAATCCGGCTTTATGCCGTGGCCAACGACTGCGGTTATCCGCGTTTAGGTATTTCTGTGGGCAAAAAGCAGGCAGGCGCCGTCGAGCGAAACCGGCTCAAGCGTCTGTCGCGGGAGGCATTTCGCCTGTGTCAGCACGATATACCGGCCGGATACGACTACTTGTTAATATTTGCGCCAAAAACGTCGAAAAAAGGAGAGCGCAAACCGCAGATAGCCTCCGGAGCGGTCAGTTTTGAGACGGTCAGGCGGTCGTTGATCGAACTGGCTCAGACGGCGGTGCAAAAAAGCAGACAAAGGTCGCTAAATAGCATGGAAAAGGCATCCGGTGAGTGATAAGGGCAAATTCATGCAGATCGGAGCAGCGGCCGCTAAGGCCGGCGTCTCCCGACAGTCGCTGCAGTATTACCTGATGGTCGGGCTGCTCGAAGCAACCGAGATAAGCCCCACAGGACGGAGGCTCTTCGACGACAAGGCGGTTCAGAGGATTAAACTGATAAAGAAACTTAATGAAAGCGGATATCCGCTTCGTGCGATTCGGGACCTGTTCATGGAAGGACACAGCGACTCGAAAGGACCTGCGTAATGGCTGATTACAACACGCTGCAACGACGACGAAACATGGTAGTGGGGGGCTTTGTCCTCATTGCGTTCTGCGCTTTTGTCTGGCTGGTCTTTATCTTCGGAGAGTTGCCCATTGCGGTCAGCAGGCTGCGATCCTTCCGGGTGCTGGTCAATTTCCCGAACGCACCGGGTGTACAGATGAACACACCGGTGAAATATTGCGGTTATCAGATCGGCAGAGTGATTGGCATAACGCCGCCGTTTTTGTTCAAGGACCCTGATACCGGCCGCCGTTTCCATCAGGTCAAGGTTACCCTCGCCATAGACCGAAAATTCAAAGACATCCCGTCCAATATCGATGTGCTCTTGATGAAGCGCGGATTAGGCAGCGCATATATCGAATTCGAGTTCGATCCGGACCGTGAGATTACCGGTTTCCTCGCAGACGAAGCCGTCATGCAGGGCGACATGGGAACAACCAGCGAGTTTCTTCCGAAAGC
>QNBS01000398.1 GCA_003644175.1 Planctomycetota bacterium
GACTAACTCTTCAACCGCTGTGGCCTGTGCCGCATGAGCGGTTTCGATCACCTCGCCCACGGACGCCAGCGTACTGTCAAGCTTGTCGATCTCTTCGGCGATGGAGGCAAGAAACTCGGCATCCTTTGAATCCACACCCATGTGGTTGTGGACGTAGTCGGCGATATGTCCGTAATCAATCGCACCGTTGCATTTGGGCTCATACTCGAATATCGTCTTGCCGTAGCTCGGGGCCTCGGCCAATTTGATATTCCTTCGCACATGCACCGGAATTACCCGGGCCCCCGACCACGGGCTATCCGTTGCCCTGGCGCTTTCCAGGAATTTCTCAATGTCGGCCTTGACCTCAGACGACAGTGTAACTCGCGTGTCGAACATGCACAAAAGAATCGCACTGATCTTCAGTTCGGGATTGATCCGCCTGCCAACCAGGCTGACCGTCTGCAGGAGCTTGCCAAAGCCCTGCAACGCAAGAAAGTGAGGCTGCACCGGAATCAAAACCTCCTTGACGGCGGCAAGAGCATTGAGCGTCAGCAACCCCAACGAAGGCGGGCAATCGATGATCAGATAGTCGAACGACTCGACCATGGATTCGACGGCCTCGCGCAGGACTGTCTCTCGACCGACTACACTGACCAGTTCGCTTTCGGCGCCGACAAGATCGATATTGGCGCCAAGAAGCCAGAGATTGCCCCTGACATTGATCAGCGACTGCGAAAAATCCGCCGACTTTATCAGCACATTGTATGCGCCGTTGCCGTCCTTGTCGGCGTCGACTCCGAAATGAATCGTAAGATGTGACTGCGGATCAAGATCGATTACCGCAACCTTGAGGCCCTGCATCGCAAGCGCCGCGCCCAGGTTGGCGACAGTCGTCGTTTTTCCCACCCCGCCTTTTTGATTAAGTACAGCAATAGTTCTCACCGCTTCACCCTTCAAAAATAAAATCCATTTCAACTGCGTATATCCGTATATGGCTCACAGCAAGACTGTAACCTGTCCCCAAAACCCTGTTTTTGGCTGTCAAAACACCAATGACACCCATTTTTAGGGGTCTTGGAATGGCTTGTGTAAAGCCTGCTCTTGTGTCCTCAGATTCCGCAGGACCGCGTCTAACACTCCATTGACAAATCTCGGCGACTGCTCGCTGCTGTATTTCTTGGCGATTTCTATCGCCTCGTTGATCACCACCTTGCCCGGTATATCCGGGCAAAACCGAAACTGGTAAGCCGAGAGCCTCAGGATGCTTCTGTCCACTGACGAAAGCCGCGAAAGCTCCCACTTGATCGCGGCGGTCTTTATGAGTTCATCGCAAACGCCCACATTCGCCCAGGCCTGTCGCGACCACTCATCGGCCATGCCGTAA
Organism: Planctomycetota bacterium; assembly: GCA_003644175.1. Classification (GTDB taxonomy): domain Bacteria; phylum Planctomycetota; class Phycisphaerae; order Sedimentisphaerales; family Anaerohalosphaeraceae; genus B28-G16. The sequence continues at coordinate 1,367 of QNBS01000398.1, forward strand.
ACCGCATCATCGTCGGCATTCTCCTTCAGGAACAGCCCCAGCTCGTCCAGGAAGTAATCACCCAATACATCCAACTGATAGAGCGCCTGCATCGCAAGTTCCCTGGCTCTGGTTCTCCTGTCCACAGAAGCTTCCCTGAAATTTCAAAGAATCCTATATCTGATCGAGCAGATTCACCATTTCCATTGCGCTCACCGCGGCGTTGGCGCCGGCGTTGCCCTGTTTTGTGCCCGCACGCTCAATCGCCTGCTCAATCGTCTCACAGGTGACAACGCCGAACAACGCCGGCACGCCTGTCTCAAAGTTGATCTGTCCCACGCCACGCGAAATCTGCTGGCACACATAGTCGAAATGGCTCGTCTGGCCCCGTATCACCGCGCCAAGACAAATCACCGCATCGTATTTGCCGCTTGTGGCAAGTTTCTTCGCCGCTGTCGTTATCTCAATCGAGCCAGGCACCCAGACAACCGTAATCTGCTCGTCGGAAGCGCCGTGACGCTGAAGACAGTCCACGGCCCCGCCCAACAGCTTGCTCGTAATGAACTCGTTGAACCGGCTCACCACGATTGCATAGTTGCCCTTGCCCGCCGAAATAACACCCTTTATTTCCTTGATCATGATTTCCGCTCCAAGTATCTACCTCGTCAACTACAGAAACTGACTCGGCCATTATAAGACCATAACGCCGCCGCTTCCAGAAAAATTGCTGCAACCGATCATCTCATCGTTGTCTGATATACCTAACTTTAGCAATTTTAAGACCTTATGCGCACAATTACCAGCAAAATATCATTACCTCCCGAAAAATCCCCAAACACCCACCCCCAAAATGACAACAACAGAAAACAACTACAAATTAATCCACGGTCCGGTTTTTGCAGACACGACCAAAGTACAAAAGAATGAGATCAATGGAAAGACCAAAAACATCTACTATTAATGGGACCGGGTCTCTTTATAGTTCGCCTTTACTCGTAACTACTTTGAATTGCTCAGATACGACTACACTGAGGATTTAAGTAAGGCAGACTTTGTAATCGCAATTTACTACTCTAATGACTGCACTTTCCAAAAAAAATGGCGTTAGTTTAGCTCTTTGAAAACCTGTATTGTAAATAAAAATGGCTCAACTTTCCGATGTGTTTATTAAACAAGTACATATCGGGAAAGGAGAGCCTATGTTCACTAAATGGATTTTTCCGGAC
>QNBS01000399.1 GCA_003644175.1 Planctomycetota bacterium
CATTAAAGGTATATGGAATAATTGTGGTCAGGGACCCTGCGGGCCTTTGGTGAATTTGCAGTCTTCGTCCAATTCGTAGATGTTTTTGAAGCCGTTGTCGGAGGGGCGTTTGAAGAGTTTCCCTTTCATCCTGGCCTCGGTGGGCTGGAATGGTTTTAGGTCGCGGAGCTTGATGTCCGTTAACAGGCCGCCGTTGGGCATGTTGAAGTATACGATTGCGATGCGGGTGGGCACTACGATGCCGGCTAATTCGCCGGCGCCGTCGGTGTATCCGCTCATGTTGACAACGACGGAGGTCGCGCCGGATTCGTCGAAGTGTTCGATCCTGCGGACGAGGTAGTCCCGCCAATCGACCTCGATGCGTTTGACGGGTAATCCGGCGTCGCCTTTGAGCGTGAGGATGTCGTAGCCCGGCCTGCTTGAAAGGGTCCAGGTCTCATCGACCTCGACGACGCCGAGCGCCTCCAGCAGGCTTTCCGGGCCGAGTTGGCCTTCCCCGCCGCAGGCGCGTGCGACGGCGCGTTTGCCCCACCAGTACGAACTGACCTCTTTGGGCTTGATGCGGAACCAGAACTCCTCGGCGTTCGTGCCCAGGCGGATCGCCTCGCCGCCTAAGATATCGCCGCTGAAATAGAGATGGTCCGGCGGGACAAGACGCAACTGAATGCCGGGGTTTTCCTTGTGCGGTTTCCCGTCGTCGTCAAACCACTCGATAAGGCAGTTGCCGCCGGCGCCGATGGGCTTTACGAATTCTCGATGGGCATTGACCGCCGCGACCGCGGCGGCGATGTCGCCCTTGCCCTTCAGCAGTTCGATCTCGGGACCGAGAGGCTCCTTCAAAGGCGCCTGGCAACCGCCGAACAGCAGCACCCCGGCCGTCAAAGCAGCGACAATGAAGCTGATAACATGATGTGTGCGTGGGGGGCTCATCCGTCAAAATCCACCTGCAGTATCTGTCCCATTTGCGAGGATAACTGCTCGATCTCGTTTTCAGCCAGATGAGGGTTGACCACCTGTACACGCTCGTCGCCGCCGGTTACCCTCAGTGTCCATATCTCGGCGCCGTCTTTAGTATCGCTTGACTCGTACTTGAGCTTGCGTTTTCTCATCAATACGAGCGTGAGCACAAATCTGAAATTGACCTTTTCCTGTTCGGTCTCCTCGCTGAGTCGCTCGAAGAAGGCCATCAGCATCTCGTCGTCGATGAAGAGCTTTTTCTTCTGCTGTGAATCCGGCATCTTCGTCTTCCAGAAGCAGTAAACTACAGGCTTGTCCCGCTCCCAGCAGTCGACGCTGTAGTCGCGACGCTCCAACTGGCCGCTTTCCAGTTCCACCAGCGCCGCGTAGTACTCCTCGCCGACAGCCAATTCCCGACCGGTTTCGTAACACTGACCCAACGTCTTCTTTATTTCCCAGTCCGCCATAATTTGCACAACTCCGTCATCAACAGATGCATATCATACCAATCCGCATAAAAAATGTGCGTTGATGCGTAGGTAAGTACTTTCCCAATAACGTATTATGATTTTCAACGCGGAAATTTATTACCCTAAAGGGTATTACGAGCTAATCGAAACAAAGCCACTGCCTTACGCCCTCAACAGTGGCCGGGCCGACGCCTTTGATCTTCGCCAGGTCCTCGGCCTTTTCAAAAGCCCGCCCCGCCCCGCCGACCGCCCGGCGATATTCGACAATCGCCCGCGCCCGTTTGGGCCCGATGTTCGGCAGCCGCATGAGGCTCGCCGCAGGGGCGGTGTTAGGATTAATCCGCGTCTCCAGCACAATCTCATCGACGGCGCCGGCGTTTGAAAGCCAGACACCCGCAAAAATTGCGCTCAACACACACGCGCCCACGGCGGCAAATACGAACGCCCTGCATTTCGTCATCGACATCCGCCGCAGCCGGTCGTCATAAAAACCGGCGCACATTAAACAATATCCTTACCCGGGATGACAAATCACACAATCAGTCTCGACAGAGCACCGCAGTTTGCAACTCATGGTTGGTAGTTGCCGGCGCCAGGCAGGCGGCGCCGCCAACCAGGAACTAACAACTACAAACTACCAACTACAAACTACGAACTATGAACTACCAACTACGAACTATGAACTACCAACTATTAAGCCTAACGGCTCAGGATCATCTTCTGCATCTTGGCCAACGTCAAAAACCCTTCTTTCGGCGCAAAATCGGCAGCCAGCAGTCCGCTCTCACGAATCTCCAACCGATCACTGTCTGCAAGACTGGAATATGTGATGGAGTTTACAAACGGCTTGCCTAACACAATCCGGTACAGTTTCTCAATCCACTCACTCTGGACGCTCTGATCCCAGGGCTTTCGCCACATGCCGGCAACTGTGGGATCCTGGTCGCCCCCGGGCGAGCCGCTCGGGACCGCCACGCCGGTGATGTGCACCGGCTTGCCCACGGAGGTGAAAAAATCCAGGCAGGAAGATATCTGCATCAGATCGCGAACATGCATGCCCGGCTTGTCTATGCCGAACTCCAGCTTCACACCGAACGCATCGAAGCTGATGCCGCTCTGGATAATCATATCGGCATAGACC
>QNBS01000400.1 GCA_003644175.1 Planctomycetota bacterium
CTCAAGAAGCGCGTCATGGAAATCGAAACCCAGGCGGAAGAACTCCTCAAGAGCGGCAAACCGGCGAAGGTATTCGAGGTAAAGGGTGCCGGCGGAAATACGACAAAGCCCGATTTCTCAAAATATACCCTTCAGGGTAGTAAATTCCCGCGAGTAAAACGGTAAGTATTTATTTGAAAACACGTTACCGCGAACAAAACGGGAATTTTCAATCGTGATCAGTATAATGTCGCAGAGATTCTCTCAGCGGCCTGCAATTGATCGCTTTGTTTCATTCGCCCTGAGCAGGCACTTGCCGAAGGATCTGCAAAAAACCGCAAATACGAGCAGATTCACGGCAATTGAACCGGCTGTGTGCTTTGCGAGCACGGGATTCAAATATGCCAGCGATGCACGTGCGAGTCGGCTGGAGGGTTTTTGTCGCGATTGGGCGAGAATGATTTTTTCGGATACCGAATCGCCATCGACGGCCAGGACCATCGCATGGTGCAGGCCGCCGAAAGATTCGGTCTCGGCAAGCTCTGCACCGCCGCCGCCTGTCACCAGGTATACCGTGCCGTCACGTTCGGATCTGGCGTAACCGTGGTAGTGAGAGGCGAAGACATAATCGACCTCGTAGCGATTGACAATTTCGATAAACCGATTTCTTTCCTTGAATGTTCCTGTCTTTAATCCGGGTTTCATGACAGAAGGCACGTGAGTGAATACAAAAACCTTTTGCCCTTTCTTTCGCCTCGCCGCTAATGTGTTTTCGAGGTAGTCGATACCGCCGGCCGAAGAGACGTGATCGGGAAAAGTGCATACACCGACGAACAGGCATCCCGAATACTCGAAACAGAAATTCTCAGGTCCGTACATACTCCTGAATTGGTCCATGGAAATATCGTTGCCGCAAGTGTTATCGTAATCCACGTCGCGATTTCCCGGTATTAGAAATACCGGAACGGACAAGTCGTACGTGTTTGCGCACTGATATATGAAGAAATCGTGATATCTCTTTCTGCACCTTTTGGAAAAGTCGCCCGTTATGACGATAAAAGACAGAGGTTCGTTTTGCAGTTTTTCGCACAGCCTCTCGAAGGTTCCCGAACTGTGCGGATCGCCCACAACACCGAAGGAGAAACTGTCTTTCTGTTCGCCGCTCTCGATCGGGCGCATGTTCTTTTCGAAGTTGCCGTAATTGTCCGGCAAGCCCGACCTGGCTGTCGCACGTCCGACAGACAGCGCGTAAATCTCCCACGCAAAGAAGACCACTGCAACAGTAAAGACCAGCACATCCTGAATATTGACGCTTTTCAGGAAACGGTATCCGATACTATCCCAAAAGCCCCGCCCATACATGACATCCGTGCCCCCAAAAAATATGCCCTGGTCGAGGCGATTGTAAGGGACGCCGGCGGTTTGGCAACTGTTTTTTTCATGTTATGTTCTTTTTTCCTTTGTCAAAAAACGCCAATCGGCCCGGCCCGGCTGAAATCGCCTGTTTTTAGGTTTTTAAGCCGAATCGCGGGTTTTCTCGGACGTTTTCGCTTGATTGGTCGTGTTTTGGTCCTCGCCGAAAAGTCTGAATTAACGACAAGAGCCTTGCAAATATTGTTTCGATCGGTATACTTAGGCCGAAATTATGATGGTGATTGATAAAAAAGGACTTGCCGAATGGCGGAGAAAAAGCGATTGGAATTGAAACGGGTCAGGGAACTGATCGACTTAATGATCAAAAACGACCTTGTTGAAATCGAGGTCGTCGACGGCGACAGCAAGGTTCTGCTCAAGCGTCCGCAGCCTGGGCATGCTCCTGTGGTGATGCAGTCGGCGCCGGCGCCGGCTGGAGGCGTCATTGTCGGCGGCGGCGTCGAACAGATACAGCAGCCCGCCGAAGAAGAGTCGGACGACCTTGTCGAAATCACCGCACCGATTGTCGGTACGTTTTATGCTTCGCCCAGCCCCGACTCCAAGCCTTTCGTCAAATCCGGCTCGCATGTCGACGAAGATACGGTCGTCTGTATTATCGAAGCCATGAAGGTGATGAACGAAATCAAGGCGCAGATGGACGGAACCATTGTCGAAGTCGTCTGCAAGGCCGGTCAGGCCGTGGAGTTCGGCCAGCCGCTGTTCAAGGTCCGGCCGGATTGATATGTAAATCGCTCTCGGCGCACGCGATCTTGTGAGATTCAAATCTTTTCAGGTTGATCCTATATGTTTTCGAGAATACTGATTGCAAACAGGGGCGAAATAGCCCTTCGAATTATTCGCGCCTGCCATGAGATGGGCGTCGAGGCCGTTGCCGTTTTTTCAGAGGCCGACAAAGATGCCGAGTATGTCCGGCTTGCCGACGAGGCGATTTGTATCGGCCCGCCCAGTCCGGCTGAAAGCTATCTCAATATTCCGCGGATCATCAGCGCCGCCGAGGTCACCGATGCCGAGGCGATCCATCCGGGCTATGGTTTTCTCGCCGAGAACGCTCACTTCGGCGAGATATGTCGCGAATGCGGCATCGCCTTCATCGGCCCGCCGCCGGAAGCAATGCAGTTATTGGGCGACAAGATCGCCGCTCGCGCCCTGGCCTGC
>QNBS01000401.1 GCA_003644175.1 Planctomycetota bacterium
AGTTCGACGAACGGCACAATCTGTCGCAGATGACAATCATTACGCAGTTCTATGGCGCCGGCGATCAGCCTAAGCCGCAGATTTTTGAGAAGGTCGTCTGGCAAAGCGCCTATGATCCGATTGAAGACGCCCTTATGCTCTATCGTTCACACAGCGGGATCAACCTCGAAGACAAAATCGTGGACCAGGACCTCGCCGCACAGCAGCGCGGCGGACGGGAACTGTTTATACCGGTGAAGACGGGTATTACGTTTTTCGAAATCGTCGTGCCGCAGGGCGACCGAGTGCTTAGAAGCTGGAAACAGAACACTCTTCCGCGGATGATACGTATAACACTGTCTCTGGCCGCGCCGCAGGAGGACTTTATTACCGGTGATCTGGTGGTCCGGGAGGATGACAAAGTAACGCGCATCGTCGCGATAGATCGGACACGGCCGATTGCGTATAAATTTGTGAGAAAGGAATTCGCCCCCGAGGAGGGCGAGCCGAATTCCATTTTCACCGAGGGTCCTGATATCGGCGGCGCCGAAGGCGCCGAAAATGCGACCGACACCGCCGAGGGCGGCGCAAACGATACCGGCGCCGGCGAGGGCGCCGGCGATAGATACCCGACAAGCGAACCGTCTGAGACGAACCCGAGGGGCACAAACAAAGAATGAGACGCTGCGGCACGAAAACCTGTTTCCATATGTGCACCGGCGAGGGTGATCGTCGGGGCATAGTGCTGATGTTGACTGTAGTGGTGCTGGTGATTCTCGCCACTATTTGCTATACACTGTCTGCGCGGCTTGCCAGGCTCAGGCGGCGTCAACAGTATATGATCGATTATCAAAAATCGCGATATGCCTGCGACTCGGCGATGAAACTCGCCTTGACGGTCATGAAGGAAGTTCCGATTTCTCTTGCCGCGCGCCGGGATAAACCGGACTTCTCGGACATCTTCATGATGGATCATGAGCAATTTGAGCAGTTCAAGATCGACTGGGCCGAGCGCAAGGCCGAGGAAATGGCCCAGGAAATGGCGATGGAGGAGGGGACATCCGACGGCGTGGCCGCATTCGACGCGCCGAGCCTGTCGGAACGTTTGGACCCGTCGGACCCCAACTTCTTAGAGGGAGTCGAAACGTTCATGTCCGCCTATATGATAGATCCCAATTCGATCGAGGTGCCGGGACCCTACGGACCGCAGTGGCCGCTGATCTGTGAGCCGATTGAATTTGAGATGGGTGATTCGACCGTTACCATTCGCATCGAGGACGAAAACGCCAAGATGCCTCTGATATGGGCGATGACGAACAATGCATCCGGTAATCGTGTGGCCGAGGCTGCGTTTGAAGTCTTCTGCGAGTGGATGCAAATGGACTTCTCCGAGATAGAGACGCTCAAAGACCAGGTCGCCGAGATGGGCAAGTATAAGCAGTTTTCGCTGTCCTTAAAGCCCGTCATCTATACCGAACAGACCAAGGTAAAGACCGCCAGGCGTCCGGCTTCCACGCGGCTGCGCGCCTCGAGAAGTCGATTGAGTCGGTCGAGTCGATATAGTCGTTCAACAACTACGACTCGAACGGTCAAAAAGACGCGCCCGGCGATCGCGCATGCTACGGATTTTGCCAAGTTGCTCCATAGTTCGCTTCTGGATACGGAGCGGCTGGCGTGGGCGTTGCCAAACACCGGCTACCGCAAAGAGTCGCCGCTGAAATATCTGGCGCTGTGGGGTTCGCAGCGTGTCAATATCAACACCGCGCCGCGCCATGTGCTGGAGGCCGCTTTTACCTTCGGCGGCGACGCCAGAAGTATTGCTCATGAGATTATCCTGATGCGGCAGGAAAAGCCCATCCCCAGTATCGATGAACTCAAAACCAAACTGTACGAATATAATGAGTCGATTCGCAAGGTCGCCCCTTACATCACGACGACAAGCAAGTTTTTCGCCGTGAAGGTAACCGCCCGGACCGGTGTCGCAAGGGCCTCGTCCGTTGCGACGATGATACGCGAGGGCAAAAATGTTCAACGAATTGCAGTGTTGTCGGAGTAGTCGCCGGCAAAACGAAAGGTGAGTTATTGAAAAATAGCGGTTTTCTGTTCAAGTAAACGCTGATTGGAGTAATTGACGTGGAACAAAATAATTGTCTGGGTATTTATCTGTCGAAGAAGCGGGCCACCGCGGTGCTTCTGTCCCGGCGGGGTTCTCATCCGGAGGTCCTGCGATGCTTCAGCGTGCAGGATGACGCGGATCTCGACTCAAACGACCAGAGCCGGCAAGCCCCTTCGCCGCCGGCGCAGGTCGCTCAAACGCTGGCGTCGGAAAGGCTGCAATACGGCGAAGTTGCCGTCAGTCTGGACTGCACCCTCTACACGCAGCACAACCTGCATTCGGAATTCACCGATCATAAGCAGATCGCCAACACCATCATTTTCGATGCCGAGGAGGCGCTGGCGCGTGATGCGACGGATATGGCGTTGACATTTACCATAGCGAGTACGGATGCGACCGGCTCGCAAACAACGGTGTTCGCAGCGGACCGCGCCGTTCTTTATGAGATGCTCGACGG
>QNBS01000402.1 GCA_003644175.1 Planctomycetota bacterium
ACGTCGCGTGAGCAGTTCGCCGAATGTGCCGGCGACCTGTCGAAAAAGGTTGACACGCTTATAGTGGCCGGCGGCGACGGGACCGTGTCGGACGTGATAAATGCGGTTGATCCGGAGATGAAGTTGGCGTATTTGCCGCTTGGCTCGGCATGTGCGCTGGGGCAGGTTCTGGGTCTGCCCTTCAATGTAGAAAAGGCCGCCGCCCAAATCCGGGACGGCAGCGCCCGTCACCTCGACCTGATTCTCTGCGACAACGACAAAAAAGCAATCATGGCGAGCATCGGGATCAATTCGTTTACGCTGCGGATGCGAGAGAAACTCTTGAAGATAGGCATAAAGGGCGGCATGGCGTATGGGATCGGGACCACGGCGGCGTATTTCAAATACAAAAGGACGGATGTTACGATCAACGCCGACGGTGAGGTATTTACTCTGCGAAATGTAATAACGACGATTATTGCAAAAACGCCGTCTTTCGGATACAGGATGATACTTGTTCCGGAGGCCGGAATCGACGACGGCTACCTGCACGTGCTCGCCGTCAACGTCGGCTACTTTCGCGTGGCGTACAACATATTCAAGTCGTTCTTTGCGCCCATACGAACCGGCGAATACAGAAAGGCCACAAACGTCGCCGTCACACTGAAAGAGCCAAGATTTCTCCAGATCGACGGCAACATCTACAAGAAAGCCAAAGAATTCAAGTTTACCGTCCTGCCCGGCGCACTCAAACTCATATTTTAGGCTCTCATCCAACAAAGTTGTTGAGAACTAAAATTAATGGGACCTGGTCCCTTTATTAGTAGAGTTTTTTGGTATTCTTCTTGGCGCCGGTGGAACCGTGGGCTAATCGCGATGGCTAATGCGTTGGCGAACCATCCCTTTGCTGCGCTGCGCAGAAGGGATGCCGCCCGGGATGATTTAGTTGGGCTTAGACAGTCGCCCCACCGGTGTTATCGCAGGCGAATTTCCAGGATGCGTTTTGTGGCCGAGCAGACCGCCGTCGATGCAGCGCACCGCACGGGCGCCACCCAGATGATTTTTTCGGTATCGGCGATGATCACAATCCCTTTGCGGGACTCCGAATCGATCCGGGCGGCCGTGAGGAACTTGCCCACTTTTTTTTCATTCGCCATACCCAATGGCGCGAAGCGGTCGCCCGCCCGTCTCTTGCGAACAATTAGCGGCAGGATCAGCTTGTCGTAGTCAAACCATTCGACCGAACTGTCCTTGTTGGCTTTGAACTTCTCAACATTGCACGCAGCCGCGTCGAGCAAAGTCGTTTCAATCACATATCCGTCAAAGCCCGTTCGACCGCCGATCACCGGCGGCTTGCTTGCCGGCGTTACGGGTTCGGCCCGGGCGCCCGCTGGATTCTTCTCGAAGCACAATATCTCACGGCCCGCCGACATGATCGTGCCGTCGGGCAGAGACAGTTTGTGCGGGCTCTCGCCCCTTGTCAGTCGCAGAATATTACGGTAATGGGCCTGCGTCAGATTCCGCAAACCGCACCCGATCTCGACAAGCACCTGCCGCGTCAGTTCAACGGCGACCAGATCGCCTAATCGTCCAAAGGCGCGCCGGTCCATAACCACACGGCTGGGCCCCTTATCCGTAATGATCTCGGCGCAGAGACGGTCAACGTCACGCTCAATCCGCGTAAACAGCCGTTGGGTCGTCTGCGACAGAGCCAGGAGTTGGGCGGTCGGATCGGAGACGGACTCTTTGCGCAGCACCGGCAGCAGCAGATGACGAATGCGATTGCGCGTATGCGCAAAATCGTCATTGGTGTGGTCGTGCCGCCACGAAATGCCGTTTTCTTTGCAGTAAGCAAGAATCTCGCTTCGCGTAACACAAAGCAGCGGGCTTGCAAATGTCATTTTACCGACAGCGCTCTGCAGCGTCCTGGCCGGACGAATGCCGCCCAGACCGCGATACCCCGTCCCCCGCAACAGGCGATGAATCACCGTCTCGGCGTTGTCGTCGGCGTGATGCGCGGTTACAACGGTCGTGCAGCCGCATGCCTTCGCCATCTCCGCCAGCGCATCTACCCGCAGCAGGCGCCCTGCCGTCTCAATCGAGGCCTTGTTGTTCCGGGCATAATCGCGCACATCCACCGAGCACGTGTATACTCCGAGCTCCAGCCGGTTGCCTGTCTCGACGACGAATCGCTCATCGCCGTCGCTCATCTTACCGCGCAGTTTGTGATTCACATGGCCGATCGAAAGTTCGGCCTTTACTGCGCCGTGCCGGATGAGTCGATGCAGCAGGCGCACAAGCGCTGCCGAGTCGGCCCCGCCAGATACCGCCGCAAGAATACCGCCGGCCTGCTCGAAGAGTTTCTCGGCTCGGATAAAACCGGCAACCTTGTTTTCAAATGCATTCAACATCAGCAAAAAAAGGGCCTGCTCTCCAACGGAACAGGCCCACTCTCCCCTCGCACTGCAAATTCTTCGATACGAAAAGTCAGGGCGCCTCGCCCAACTTCTCCGAATACGTATCGGAGAAGTTGGGCGAGGCGCCCTGACTTTTCGTATCGAAGAATTTGC
>QNBS01000403.1 GCA_003644175.1 Planctomycetota bacterium
AAGTTATTGTTGAAGTCGGCAGCGGCGGAGGATTCCTCAAAGAAGTCATGCCAAACGCCACAACCTCGGACGTTTTCGATCTGCCGGACATCGACATGGTTTTCTCCGCCCTCGAGATGCCATTTGAAGAGTCAAGCATCGATGCAATACTGATGCTTGACGTTCTTCACCATCTCCCCGACCCGAGAGCTTTCTTCGCCGAAGCCGTGCGCTGCCTCAAGCCGGCCGGCAGGATCGTAATGATTGAGCCGGCAAACACATTGTGGTCAAGATTTATCTATATGAATTTTCACCATGAGCCTTTCGACATCAATGCCGGATGGGAACCGCCCAGGGCAGGTCCTTTATCGCAGGGAAACGGCGCTATACCCTGGATAATCTTCCGCCGGGATCGCAGGATATTCGAAAAGGAATTCCCAACCTTAAGAATCATTCGAACCCGCCGCCACAGTCCTTTGCGATATTTGTTGAGCGGAGGGTTTACTTTGCGCCAATTGGCGCCGTCCTTTACATATCCGCTTTTGAAGTTCCTTGAGTTAATGCTGTCTCCGGCCAACGCAATACTATCCATGTTTGAGACCATTGAGCTGCAAAAAACCGGTATCGTCCCAAAGTTAGGGGAGTACTAAGTAGTACCTGTTGCGGAAAGCAACATTTGTCATTCCCGCGAAAGCGCCGAATCCAGACTTCGCATACTGGATCCCCGCTTTCGCGGGGATGACATCGGGTATTTTTTCTTTCCGCAACAAGAACTAAGTAATTCTTAGAGTTGCGTTTTTCGCTTTCGGGCTGCCGGCAGAAAGAACAGAGCCGGTTGATCCAGCCCTGTTGGTGCTGTATAGCCATCAGGCTCAGCGCTCGGGCCGGGCGCCTTGCAGAACTCTATCCTCCGGCCTGACAATATGTTATGATACGTCATCCTGATCATACATTGGGAAGATAATAAAAAACCTCCGGCGGACCCGCTAAGTCTATGCCACACAAGGCCTTATAAAGGGTCTGGCCGGAATGCCGCCCCGAATTACCCGGCCCTGATGACTGGCATTGGTCATCGGATAAAAAAATGATAAAATAAAATAAAAAAGAGCTTGACACAGACGCCATATTGTGGTAATTTTAACATATGTGGAAGTGGCTGAAAGACTGAGGCAGGTTTCGAAAGAAGTTTTTATATTTTAAGTACCGTTTATACAGCCATCATTAAGTTTATATGTCTCATATTTTGATCCTCACTTTCAGGTTTTTTCACTTCAAGCAGTGGCAGTGTCGCTGTGCATTGAGCTTACGCAGACACCAGTAAGTGTGCGCCGGCGGGTTCCGGGTGCGTAAGTGCTGTACTGTGAACATGTTAAGGCCGCTCTCCGGCAAACAGGAAGACTAAACTGGAGAGATTTGCTCTAAACTTACGTTTGGCTTTTGCCCCCCGTTGGGGTCGAAGCGGCAATTATCGTAAAATATCGTCGCCGGAGGCGGCAGCGAGAGCAAGTCCTCAAAACAGAAAAGGAGACACGCATGAAAAAGAAAGGTTTCACATTAATCGAGCTATTGGTCGTAATTGCGATCATAGCGATGCTGCTGGCGATCCTGATGCCGGCCTTGAACAAGGTCAAGAAGATCGCCCAGCGTGTGATCTGCGGCACCAACCTGAAGGGTCTGGGCACGGGCCATATGGTGTACGCAAACGACTACGACGATGCATTCGTAGTGGCAAACGGTACAACGTGGCGTATGTTTATCGCCGGCTTTTCTAATCCGGCCAAGGTCTGGCCCGCACCGGCTGTAACTGTCGGATGCAGTCTTTACCTCCTGGTCCGTGAGGCGGACGTAAGCCCCAAGAGTTTCATCTGCGGCCCCGGCGGCCAGACCGCCTACGAAGGCGAGAACACCAATCCCGCCAACCCGGATATTACTGAGATGTGGGATTTTGGCGCCTATTTTGCGAGCGTCCCGACGCCAACCCCGGATACCGGAATGTCCCGGGACCATGGGCCCAAGAACCACGTCAGTTTCTCGTATCAGATGCCTTACGGCCCAAACGGTGGTGCGGGGCCTTATGCGGCGGACGGAACGCGCTCTGCGGCGTTTGCCGTAATGGCCGACAAGAACCCCTGGTACGATCCGCAGCTTAGGATAGGCACCGTCACTGCTCAAAATTACATGGATTATGTCAGGGCTCTGGGTCGATACTGGGTTAATCCCAGTCTTGCAAAGTGGAGGATCCTTTCGGCAAATGCCTACCCGCATAGCCGTGAGGGCCAGAACGTATTGTTTGGCGACGGTCATTCGTCCTATGAAAAGACACCCGACGTTGGCGTCAAGCACGATAACATTTACACCATTCGCGCGGGCAGCGCTTCCAACGACGATGATATCAGGATGGGCACCCCAGGCCCGTACGGCATTGACAACAGCTATCAGCCCAATGGCAGCCAGGACTCGTTCCTGGTCAATGACGATGAACGGTAGGGCAGTTTTCTTGCAGGTGGTGCGTACTGTAGCTGCCTGCACCTCGGCGCCGGCCGGCGGAAAGCACCGGACCGGCTGAGCA
>QNBS01000404.1 GCA_003644175.1 Planctomycetota bacterium
AAAGACATATCGTAGGCCAGTTGACATACTTGCTCCGGCGGCATCTCTTTGAGAGTCCCCTGGAATATGCCCAGCCGGTTCATTGCATCAATCCATGCGTTCATTGCCGACTGCCACTGTTGACTTTGTTCGAGGCTGTAACCGCTGGTTGGAATGCTCATCCGCTCCACGGTTTCGCTTGTCCCGATCCATCGGGACGCGGCGGCGACGGCTTTGTCGATATCTCCGTTGATTGTCTCATTGGCCTGCTGGAAAAGAACGAGCAACGCGATGATGGCGTCGGCCTTTTGCTCGATAGCATCTGAGTTGGCCGCAATACAGCAACAGGGATGATCACGAAATGTGCCCGGAGGCAGGTCTTCGAGATCGCAGACAATCCGGCCAATCTTCTTCTCTACGGCGATGGAGGGAAAGGGATTATTGCCCACATAGCCGTCGATCAGATCGCCGCCGAGACAGACGTTCAACTTGCCGCCTCCCTTGGTGTTAATAAGACGTACCTTTACATCGGTATCCGCTGGATCGCCGCTGAAGGAGATTCCTTCGTGTGTCAGCGCCTCCTCGAATATCACCTTTGCCACCGCCACAGGGCTCTTATACCCGATGCGAATCGGTTTGTCGGCGGATTGAGCCGCTTCGACAAAATCACCCCAACTCTTGATCGGCGAGTCCGGCTTGACCACAAACATATCACCCTTTGAATGAAGCGGTGAGATTATCTTTACCGGGGCGCCGCTGTCATTGCTTGCCAGGACAGGTGCTACGCCCCCGAAACCTACATCGATAATCCCCTGTGCCAACGCGGCGGGCATTTTCGAGCCGCCCCCAACCTTGATGACCTCTATATCTGCGATTTTTTGACCGTTTTCGATCAGTTCGTACAATTTCCTGTCTTCCAGGACCTTTACATTAATGCCGCTTTTTTGGGCGTACTCTTCGGCGTTGTCGAAGGCTGTGAAAAGCGCAAGATGATGGTCGTGTCCTACATGCCCGAGTTTCAGAGTTACCGGCGTTGCGGATTTCTCCGGACTCTTTCTGGAACAACCTGCCATGCAGGCAAGCACCGTGAGCACAAGCAGCATCAATCCTTTTGTCGTGCGTTTCATCTTTTTTTCCTTTTCTGCTCTTGCATCATGTTTTAGTTTTTCGTTCACATCAGAACTTTTTGAACAATTTAACCACCACACCGACGCGGCAGCGATAGGAACATGTTGATTCGAGATTGATCGGGCAACCGATTTTGAAAGTAGAATTATTCGGCAGTTTCCAGAGCAGGCCGGGTACAAGGTCGTGCGACTGCCCGTAACCTTGTTTGTGGAAATAGTTGTACTCCATGCCGGGCCAGAGTTTTGCGAATTTCGTGTACCAGGTGCCTGCGTTGATCTCGTCCCAGTTGGAGTTCGGCGTTTCGTTCCATGCGTAAATGGGATTGAAGTGCAGGGAGAAATCCTTCCATGCCTTTGAGATTTCGGTCGTGATCTTGTAGGCACCGTCGTCGCTGCCGAGCTTGCGATCACCGTCACCGGTGGGCAGATAGTACCAGAAATCGACCGCTACGCCCGGCATTGTCTCGGTTTCCTGGATCAGGTTCCATTTTTCAAAGACGAAGATGTTGCCCAGGCCCCTGCTATTGTTGGTTGTTGTTCCGGTATCGAAATCGTTGAACAGAACGGGTACGCCTACGGCGATATGATGGTTCTCCGCCCAGCCGTACTTCGTGCAGAACACGAGGCTTGTCTTTCGCTTCGAATCCCCGGAAGGAAGAGAATGGTAATTCCCGGCGGCATCGCATTTCAAATCCCAGTTCCAATACTGGATCTTCAATGCAACGGAGAGACGGTCTTTTCCTGCGGTTTTGGCGGATCTTGTCTTTGTAAAGAAACTCATCGGATACTTGCCGAGCCGGGAAGGAACGCCGCCGGCGGTATCCGGTGAATTCTTTTCCTCGAGCCTGACCGCCTCTTTGAGATAGTCTTTCGACTCGTTGGCGCCTTTGTCTTGCGCCAAAACAGGGGAACACAACATTAATGCAACAACCAATACATAACATTTTCGCACGATACTTCTCCTTAAAAAAAAATTAAAGAAGTTAGTAAAACGCCCTTTCATTCCAATAAAAAACGGCGGCCCAAAAGAAACATCCCTTGACCCGCCGGTACCTGCGAATTTCATTCAACTCATTTTATCGTGTGCCAGACTTCCTCCTGCCTTGTTTCAAATGGACCGTAATCGGCATCAACCTCAACGCGGAATTTGCCCTTGAAACCGTCTGGCACTCGCCACGAGTACCGGCATACACCGCCTCAGCCGAAGGCAAACTTGCCGATTGATAATGTTCTTTTCATAACAGGTCGCTCAATTCAAAGTATACCACTTATCTGAGACTGTAGCATCTTTACAGAGATTTCTTCTATCCTGCTTTTCGTTTTTCACCGCTTCTGTTCCAATGTAACGTATTTATAGTCTTCTTCAGGTCATCGATGTGTACATTCCGTTGCATATCAACGGCTATCCGCTGACTTATGTG
>QNBS01000405.1 GCA_003644175.1 Planctomycetota bacterium
AATGCTGCGGCAAGGGCGTCTGATCTCCAAGGCCCGGTGAAGATGTTGGGTTGGGATTGTGGATTTTAGATTATATCCCGGCGCGCCGGGACGCGAGCGTATTGAATTGGAATCGCCTTCGGCGATAATTTTTTAAGCGGATTCCTCCGCTCCGCTTCGCTCCGGTCGGAATGACACAGTGTGGGCTTTGGGATTCGGCCGGGTGGGGAGTTGGATTGTGAATGTTGCTCCGTGGCCCGGTGTGCTTTCGACGTGGATTTTGCCGCTGTGCTCGGCGATGATTTTTTTGGCGATTGGCAGGCCCAGGCCGGTGCCCTTTTTCAGAGTGGTCGTGTGGAATGGTTCGAAGATGACTTGCGTGTCTTCGATTCCGGGCCCGTTGTCGCTGACTTTGATAATGACCTGATTGTTGGGCGGATCGGCTTGTGTGGCGACGGCAATGTTGCCCTTGTCCGGGTCAACGGCGTCGATTGCATTAAGAATTACGTTCAGGACGGCCTCGGCGATTCTGTCTTCATCGAGCGCTACTGTATCGATATCCGCATCAAGCTGCAGTCCGAGGAGGATGTTTTTTTTCGCGGCC
The DNA here is from genome assembly GCA_003644175.1 of Planctomycetota bacterium. Lineage (GTDB taxonomy): Bacteria > Planctomycetota > Phycisphaerae > Sedimentisphaerales > Anaerohalosphaeraceae > B28-G16. The sequence goes on from QNBS01000405.1 coordinate 584, forward strand.
CGCTGCCGGACAGTTTGGACGATCTGTCGGAGGAGTGCGTTCAGGTCGCAGTCGGTTAAGTTCGGCCTGCTGTCGCGACTGAGCTTGAGCAGGTCGCCAATCAGCCTGTTTATCCGATCGAGATTGCTGTTGAGCACTCTCCAGCCCCTCCTGGCCCGGTCCATGTCGCCGGTCTTGAACGCCTGATCCACCACCTCGCGGCTGCCGGCGAGGGCCTGGAGCAGATTCTTGATTCCATGCGAGCGATTCAGCGCCGCCAATCCGGCTTGCACCGCCTGCCTGTGCCGCCGGGCGGAGGTCTTGGAGACAAGAGAGCCTGATGTGGAGCCGACCATGGTTTCGCCGCCCTGATCGGTCGGCGCCGAAGCGTCTGAGTCGGAGCGTTTGCGTGCCTGTCCGGGCGACTGTGTGCTCTCGAAGAGGAGTACTGTGGCGCCGCAGCGGATCTGATCATTATGCCTAAGTTCCAACGGTTCGGCGACTTTTTGTTCGTTAACAAACGTGCCGTTGGACGAGTCAAGGTCCCTCACCGTCCATCGCCCGCCGTCAAAACGCAATTCTGCATGCCTTCGCGACACCGTCGGGTCGGACAGGACGATATCGGACGATTTCCTTCCCAACACAATCGGCGCGCCGTCGTCGGCCGGGGTGATGGTTCGTCCTCTGTCGGGTCCGGTTATTATGGTTAATCGGGTCACAGCAGATTCCCTCAACAGCGGTAATATTCCAGAGCCTATGCCCTTTAGGGTGGTAAATACCCGCAAAAGCGCCGAGTCCGGATTATTCGTTCTGGATTCCCGCTTTCGCGGGAATGACAAATGTTGTTTCGGCAACAGGAACTATATAGAGGCTATCTTACCTGAGCAGTACTCATTTTCCGATACAAAAGTTTGAAAAAATTCGATCGAGGACGGCTTCGTCAATGTCTTCTTTCTCTAATCCCGCCAAGACTTCGTATGCGGAGCGCAGGAACATTGCGGCGATTTCATCGTTGCCGAGCGCCATTTGCCCGGCGGCGTCGTCAAGGTGTTCAATCGTCTCAGCGACGATCTTTCGATGCCTCTGGTTGACGGCGATCCTGTCGGCTGCTTCTGCGGCGCCTGCGGTAAGGCTGACGATCCGGCTGTCGATCAACGCACGTAACGAGCCGATGCCGCGGCCGGAGCGTGTGCTGGTGACGACAAGTTGCGAATCGAACAGTTCGGCAAGTTGCGTCTGCTTGCGTTTTGAATCCTGCTCGTCCAGCAGGTCCGCCTTGGTTGCGACGAGGGCAATTCGGCCGGCGCCAATCGTGCGGCTGATCTCGATATCTTCGCTGTAGTCGGTTTTGGCCATATCGACGCAGAGCAGGACCATGTTGGCGGCATTGATCGCTTCGGCGGCGGCCTGTGCGGCGAGTTCATCGAGCAGGGCCGAATCGGCCTCGGCGCGTTTGAGGCCGGCACAGTCGAACAGGGTGCACCGGCATTTTTCAAGCTCCAGTACGCCGCAAAGCACATCCCGGGTTGTCGCCTTTTGGTCGGAGACGATGCTTCTTTCCTGTCCCAGGAGGGCATTGAGCAGGCTGCTCTTTCCTGCGTTGGAGGTTCCCGCCAGGCCGACGGAAGGCAGGTCGATCATCTCTTCGTAACGTATGCCGCCCGCCAACAGCGTCTCCAGGGCCTCGGTTATCCGCTCGATTTTTTCGGTCGCCTCATCCGGACCGACAAACGTGATGTCCTCGGTGCTGAAATCCAGCCCCGCCTCGATGAGACTCAATACGTCAAGAATCTCTTGGCGAATCTGTGCGGCGGTTTGGGAGAGCTTACCGGCGAGGAGTTTCTGGGCGGCCTGCAACTGAAATGCATTGCCGCCGGCGACAATCTCTGCGACGGCTTCCGCCTGTGAGAGGTCAATTCTGCCGTTTAGGTAGGCGCGCAGCGTAAATTC